>JAFAVZ010000610.1 GCA_019242175.1 Acidobacteriota bacterium | reverse complement strand
AGAGCTCGACAGCATGCTGGGCGGCGGCATCGACCGCGGCACGAGCACGGTCGTCATGGGTCCCGCCGGCTCGGGCAAGTCCGCACTCGGCTCGCAGTACGCAGTCGCGGCTGCGAAGCGCGGCGAACGCGTCGCGATGTTCACATTCGAAGAAAGCCACGCCAATCTCTTCCACCGTTCGGAGTCCCTCGGTCTTCCGATTCGGGAGCTGGCGGACAAGGGAATGATCCAGATCACGCGGGTCGATCCGGCGCAGTTGCAGCCGGGCGAGTTCGCGCATCTCGTGCGTCAGGAAGTCGAGGAACAGAACGCACGGCTCGTCATCATCGACAGCTTGAACGGGTACCTCAACGCCGTGCCCGAAGAGCGGTTCCTGCTCCTGCATCTGCACGAGCTGCTCAGCTACCTCGGCCAGAATGGCGTTGCGACCATCCTCGTCTACGCACAGCAAGGCGTCGTCGGCATGATGCAGTCGGCCGTCGACGTCAGCTACCTCGCGGACTGTGTGGTGCTCCTGCGCTATTTCGAGGCGATGGGACGCATCCACAAAGCCGTGTCGGTAGTGAAAAAACGGAGTGGATCGCACGAGACGGCGATTCGCTCCATGACCATGGACAGTTCCGGCCTGCACATCGGCGAGCCGCTCGAGAATTACCGCGGCGTGCTCACCGGCGTCCCGAATTACGACCGGACGTTCTCGAGCGAAAAAGATTGAAGAAAGACCGTTCCGACTTGCTTCTGATCGTCGCGCCGATCGGGCGTGACGCGGAGCTGATGGGAGCCCAGCTCCGAGCCGCCGGGTTGAACAGCCTGGCCTGCCGCGACATCCACGACGTTTGCGTACGCATGGTGAAAGGCGGCGGCGCGCTCATCCTGACCGAGGAGGCGCTGCAGGGGGAGAGCGTGCACGAGCTGCTCGCTGCCCTCTCCGCCCAACCGCCGTGGTCCGAGATTCCCGTCGTCATCCTCACCGCTGCGGTGCCGTTGGACACGACGCCGAAACAGCGCTCGCTGGAGCTGATGAGCGGCCGCACGAACGTGACGTTCGTCGATCGGCCGGTGCGCATCAAGAGCCTGATCAGCGCCGCGCAGTCGGCGTTGCGCGCGCGCGAACGGCAGTACGAGATCCGCGATCTGATGGATCAGCTGGAAGAGCGCGTCCACGAACGCGACCGCTTCCTCGCCGTGCTCGGCCACGAGCTGCGCAATCCGCTCGGCGCGATCCTGCTCGCGTCCCAGATGAACGGTAGCGACGGAAAGCTCGACGCCGAATACGTGGAGCTGATCGAGCGCCAGTCGCGCCATCTCACCCGGCTCGTGAACGACCTCCTCGACCTCTCGCGCGTGGCGGCCGGGAAGATCACGCTCAAGTCGCAACGACTCGATCTGCGCGACATCGTCCGCCAGACGGCCGCCGTCTCGGAGCCGGCTGCGGAGCGGCAGAGGCTCGAGCTGCGCGTGGTGATGCCGAACGAGCCGGTGATCGTGAACGCCGATCCGGTGCGCCTCGACCAGATCGTCGGCAACATCCTGACGAACGCCATCAAGTACACGCCCGAGGGTGGGCATGTGACGCTTTTGCTGGAGACGATGAACGATTCGGCGCTGGTGAAGGTGACCGACGACGGCGTGGGCATCGCGCCGGAACGCATCGGCGGGATCTTCGAGCTGTTCGCTCAGGCGGAGAATGCGATCGGGCGGGCGCAGGGTGGGATGGGCATCGGCCTCGCGCTCGTGCGCAATCTCGTGCAACTGCACGACGGAAGCGTGGAGGCGAAGAGCGACGGCGTGGGGAAGGGAAGCGAGTTCGTGGTGCGCCTCCCGCTCCTCGGCGATGGCGACCATCAGCCCGTGCCGCCGCCTTCCGACCGCTCGAACGCGACGCCGCCCGCGACGCGGAGCATCGCGATCGTGGAAGACAACGCGGACGTCCGCGATCTCCTCCGCCTCAAGCTCTCCCGCCTCGGCCACCGCGTGGTGACCGCGCGCGACGGCGAGGAAGGCCTCCGTCTCGTGCTCGACGAACGCCCCGACCTCGCGCTCGTCGACCTCGGCCTTCCCGGCATCGACGGCTTCGAAGTCGCGCGCTCCGTCCGCAAAGAGCTCGGCGACGAGGTCGTGCTCGTGGCCGTGAGCGGCTTCGGCCAACCCGAGGACAAACGACGGGCGATCGACTCGGGGTTCGACGAGCACATCACGAAGCCGGCCGAAGTGAGCGACATCGAGAACGTGCTACGACGGTTCCCGCCACGGGCGTCGTGAAGGTGATTTTGCTACGGCTTCCGCTGTTGCCGAGGGACGGCCCGCGCAGGCGTATTTCGCGGAGATCGCGCCTTCGAGAAACGGGGAGCGGAGCTCCAGAGAGAATGAACGTAGGGCCGGCTCTCCAGCCGGCCCGGCATCAACATTGGGCCGGCTGGAGAGCCGGCCCTACGTTAACGTTTTCAGACGCCGTTGAGCGGCTTTCTCGGGCGCTCGACAAGCAGCCTGGCCACGGTTTGCTCAGGTTTAGGCCGGATCGCTAGCTGCCGCTGCCTTGGACAATGAAATCTCGCGCCGCGAGCGCCGCAGCCGCGGCCAACTTGTGCTTCGCCTGCCACGGCGTTCCCGCCGCCCGCCCCATCGCGGTGAGCAGCGCCTGAGGCACCTCCTCCAGTAAGCGATCGCGGTCGTACCAGAACACGGACCAGCCGAGCGCGGTGGCGGCGTCGGCGAGCGCGTGGCGATACATCACGGAGTCGGCGTAAGTCTGCGCGCGGTGATCGCGGATCCGTTCCTCGGTGGTCGGCGGGAGGGTGGGGCAGGCGCGGATGGCGATCGTGGCGATCGGCAGAGGGACAGCGGCGGCGAGCGAGGAGAGGCAATTGCGTGCGCCGCGTTCGGCGGCGGCGCGCACGCAGTCCACGAGCGCGACGGCCTCGGCGAGCGGCAGCGAGCGGGCGCCGGGCGTTTCGAGGTAGCGGCCGACGGCCCAAGAGCCTTCGTGATGATGGGGATGCGTCGGTAAGTCAGGTTCGGTGAGCGCGATGTGCCGGCGGTCGAGCAGCGCGCCGTCGGGGCCGATGGTCACGAGCGTTGCCGTGTTGGCGTTCTCCACGACGCCGACCGTCGCTTTCATGCCCGAGACTCCGTGGCGAGGATCATCCGCATCGCGGCGTTCGCGATCGGATTCCCGGGATATTCGCGCAGCACGCGTTCGTACGCGGCTTTCGCCTCGGCACCGCGGCCGAGCTGGGCGAGGCCGAACGCGAGATTGCACAACGCCATCTCGCGATACGAGAACTGCGCCGCGGAAAGCAACGTGATCGCCCGGAAGCGGTCGACTTGCGGATGCGCCGAGAAGAACGCAGCGCTCCGTTCGAAGTAGGGCAGCGCGCGTTCAAACTCGCCGGCCTTCATCAGCCGGAAGCCGGTGCGGTGTTGCCACGTCACCGTGTACCGAAGCGTCATGGCGACCACGAAATACGCCGCGGCGCCCATCATGAACGCGGTCTCATCGAAACCGCCGCGCACCAGCGACACGATCGCGACGAACACCGCGGCGATCCCGAGCTGCAGGAGCACCGAGAGACTCCTCACATCGCGGATGACCGGAACGCTTGCCATGCGCTACCGCGCCACTTCCGCCAGCGCTGCATCCGGCAGCGTGAACGACGAATCGAGCAGCGGCGCATCGAACTCCAGCAGCTCCGGATAGGTGATTCCGTGCAGCAGCTGCACGTCGAACAGCTCCTGCACGGCACCATCGAAGCGCACGAAGCCGGCGTTGCGACCGGTCCGCAGGTCGATGGCCCACACGCCGCACGCGCGTTCCTCCATCGTCAGCCGCTGCGCGAGCGGGATCCCTTCGAACACGCTCTCCCGCACCTGCGACAGCCCGACGAAAGCATACGGACCGGCGAACGCGAGACCGCGCGTGAATCCGGGCAGCTCCGCGATCGTCTCGACGCGTCCAGACGGGAGGTCGATCGTCGCCAGCGTTCCCTTCGCCGACTCCAGCACGAAGAAACGGCCGGCGTACCAGCGCGGCGAGTGCGGCATCGAAAGGCCGCGCGCGACGATCTCGCCGGAGTCGACGTCCATCACGATCCCGTTCGTGGTCTTCCCTTCGCGCCAACCCTGCGCCTCGTTCGTCTCGCCGAACGCGGTCACGAAGCGCGGCCGCCCATCGAGCATGCAAAGCCCATTGAGATGGCATCGATCCTCGGCCGCCAGGTGCGTGATGAACGGCGGGCGCCAGCGAGGCACGAAGCTGTGGTCGCGGTCGAGCGTGCAGAGCGCGGAGAACCGCGTGTTCGTGATCCAAAGCTCGCCCTCGGAATCGAAGGCGATCTCATGGACGCGGATGTCGCCCGTCGCGTGCATGTTCCGCGGGATGAACACCGCGTCGTGACGGCCGGCGGGCTGGATGCGTTGCGACAGCGCGGGCTGGTTGCGGTAGTCCCACACCGCGCCCATCGTCGCCAGCGCCACGCGGTTCGGCGCGACGGCCACACCCATCGGGCTGCGGAACCCGCGGAAGTGCGTGTTCAGCGAGCCGTTGTCGGAGCGCAGCACGACGAGGCGTCCCGACTGATACGTCGAGACGAGCACCGACACGCGCAATTCCTCGAGCAGCGACGGGAACGTCGACGTGTGCACACTCTTGAACGGCACCGCGGGACGCTGTGCCGCGGCTGGCGCCGGATTGCGCCGCACCCGTTGCGCGGGCGGCCGCGCGAACACCTCGCGCGCGCGTTCCGCCACGTCGTTCGTCAGCGCCGCCACCGACTCCAGCTCGTTCGCATTGCGGCGCCACTTCTCCGGGCTGGGCGGCGTGAGGGTGTGGCGGGCATTGGGGAGGGGAGCGGTCAGCTTACGATCGAACTCGATCCCGACGAACTCGCAGAGACGCGCGATCTCCTTCTGCGGATCTTCGATGAGCCGGTCGTAAGACGCCACGCACCACGAATCGGAGGGCAATGCCTCGAGGTCGTCGAGCATCAGGCTCGTCGCCGTCGTCCACTGATGCGCCACCACCTCGGCCAGCGGCTTTCCGATCAGCTCGCGCCAGCCGGGCACGAGGAGCAGCGACCACTTGTGCCCTTCCCATCCGGGCAGATCGGGATACGTCGCGAAGCGGCCCGAGCGCCACGCGTCGAGCATGCTGCTCATCGTCGCCCGCGGATCGCGGTAGAGATAGATGAAGAACGCGTTCGGGAACATCGCCTTGAGGAAGGGGATGCGCAGGCTGTTCTTCGGCGTCTTCTCCAGCATGCGGATCGCGCCGGAGAGCTCGTCGTTGCCATCGCGGTCGTGCAGAGACTCGGCGAAGCGCGAGTAGAGCTCGTCGGCGGAGACGATGTTCGCATCGGCGGCGAGGAGGCGGTTCGAGTCCCAGCCGCGCCGCGACGGATGCAGCTGCGGGATGCCTTCGATCACCTGATGGCTCTCGCCGCCGATCGTGTACACCGACGGCGACTGGGCCAGCGTCTCGAAGAGCAGCGTCGAGCCGGAGCGTGGCGAAGACACGATGAAGATCGGGCGGTCGAAGCGGAAGCCGCGGCCGTGCTCCTCGCGCGGCGCGAGCTCCGGGTTGAGCGCCGAACGGATCAGGATCTGGCGTACCGCCTCGACGGCGTCCATGTGATTCGCGAGTTGAAAGCGTCCGGCGAACGGCGCGAGCTTCGCGTCGACCTGATCGAGGAGCGCGCGATAGCGGCCGAACTCCAGCAGCCCCACTTCCGCATATACCGCGCGCCACGCGGCGCGGAACTCGTCGAGCAACGCGCGCAATTCGTGCGGCAGATGCAACTGCGCCATCAGCGACGCCTGCTCCTCGGGCGTCATGACGGCGGGGAAGTTGTGCACCTCGAACCGAGGCTGGAGCTGGGCGTCGGGGCGGAACGGAAGGAAGCGCGTTTCGCCGCCGGCGAGAAGCGCGCGGAACTCCGGGGAGCCGACCGTATCGGCGACGAGATGGATGCGCCGCGTGGGGTTCGGATTGATCACGTTGTGCCGGCGCCACGTGTCGAAGATCCACGTCTCGCCCGGAGCCATGTGCCGCTCCTCGTCGCCGCAAAGAAACCGGACGGCCGGATCGGTCACGATCGGCACGTGCACGCGCATCCGTTGGAACCAGTAGTAATTCGTGTCGACGTGCGGCGTCGCCTCCGACTCGCCGTCGAGGCGCATGAGGCGCGTGCGGCCGATCGGCGCGCGCAACGCAGCCAGCACCTGGCGCAGGTACGGCGCGCGGTGCAGATGCGGCGTCGCCTGCATCACGCCTTTCACGCTGTCGCTGTTCGGATCGCCTCCGACGGCGACGAGAGGGAGGGCGCTGTTTCCGGGATGGCCTTCCGGATGTGGGCGCCAATCGGACTCGGCAAAAGCAGAGACCTCTTCGGCCAGGCGGGCGGCGTCGAAACGGAGGCGGAGAAGGATGAATGGATGGTCGAGTTGCATGGGTTGAAAATCCGGATTCGCCGCTATACTCGCACAACCCCGGGACATCCTTCGGCGCACCGGCGCGCCCCATCACAAACTGCCTGCATAGAGGACCCGACGAATGACTCGTAAAGAGCGACGTGCAAAAGCAGCATTGGCGGCGATCGCCGCGACTTCCGCATTCCTGATCCCTGCTTCCGAGGCTGATGCGGCGAAGGCGAAGCCGGCGGCGGAGAAGACGAGAACGAAGCATCATCGCCTCGTCGGAAAGCTGTGGGACTCGGAGGTCGTCAAGAAGGCGAGGGTCGGAGCCAAGGCGAAGCCGCGCAAGAAGGGCAGCCATGCGGCGGCGAAGAAGAAGGCTCCGAAGGCCGGCGCGCTCGCGGCGACGATCACCGTCAACTCCCTCGCCGACAACACGACGGCGGGCGACTCGCTCTGCACGTTGCGCGAGGCGCTGAACAACGCGAACAACGACAACGACGGCACCTCCGGCGATTGCGTCGCGGGCTCCGACGCGGCGGACGTCATCAACATCACGCCCACCGGCACGATCAACGCGACCTCGCGGTTCAACATCCTCGATGGTGTGACGATCAACGGTCCGGGCATGGCGGCGCTCACCGTCGACGCCGCGAACAACGATCGGGTCTTCTATCTCTATGCTCCGTCGGAGAGCGTCACGATCTCCAATCTGACCGCCAGCCACGGCGACTCGTCGGACAGCCCGGGCGGCGGCATCGTGTCCTTCAACACGAACGTCACGCTCGACCATGTGACGGTCTCGAGTTCCGACGCGGGCAGCTCGCTCGGCGGAGGGTTCTTCGCCGCCGGCACCGAGGTGCAGGTCACGATTCAGAGCTCGACGTTGAGCGGCAATGCCGCGACGGTCGGCGGCGGCGCCTACATCGCGCTGTACGACGGTTCGGCGTCCGTCGTCGACTCGACCTTCACGAACAACACGGCTTCTTACGGCGGCGGCCTCGGGCTCTACGGCTACATGATCGCCAACCTCAACGGCGCGACGATCACGGAGAACCAGGCGATCTCCGGCGGCGGCCTGATCACGCATCTCTACCAGGTCACGATCGCCGACACGACGATCTCCGGGAACACGGCGCTCGGCGTGGTCGGAGGCGCCCTGCTCGACAACCTCTCCGGCGCGTCCATCCAGGAGTCGAGAATCACCGGCAACGAGGCCGCGGCGAAGGTCGGCGGTCTGATCGTCCGCCACATCCCGTACATCAGCAGCGCAGGCAAGAGCGCCAAAGCAGGAAAGCAGGCGAAGCACAAGCTGAAGACGCGCGCGAACGGCGTCGTTCCGTTCACCTTCAGCAACGCCAACCTCAAAGACACGACGATCTCCGGCAACACGGCGGCCGACAGCGCCGGCCTGCTGCTCTATGGTGGCTCGACCGGCACGAACGGCGTGCAGACGTCGACGATCTCCGGTAACACGGCGGTCAACTTCGGCGGCGGCATCTACCTCTACAACGGCACGGCGCGCATTGAAGACAGCACCATCGCGAACAACCAGGCGACGGACGCGGCCTCGGCCGGCGGCGGCATCTTCTCCTACTACGACGACATCCAGATCTTCCACTCCACGATCGCGGGCAACCAGGCCGGCGACGCGGGCGGGAACATCTTCCTCGTGAACAACATCGTCGGCGGGACGATGCGGAACTCGATCGTGGCCAACGGCATTGCCGACACGGATCCCGACGTCAGCGGCAGCGGCGTGCTCACCGCGTCGTACTCGCTGATCGAGACGCCGAGTCCCACCGTGGTCACGGACGGCACCGACATCACGAACGGTTCCGATCCGCAGCTCGGACCGCTGCAGAACAATGGCGGCCCGACCGAAACGATGCTCATTCCGCTGAACAGTATCGTCGTCAACGCAGGCGATCCGGCGTACGCGCCGCCGCCCGCCACCGATCAGCGCGGCAAGCCGCGGGTCTCGGGCGGCCGCACGGACATGGGCGCGGTCGAGCTGGATGCCGGCACCCTGCAGTTCACGCAGGCGAACTATCCGGTGAGCGAGAGCGTCGGCAACGCCACGATCGGCATCAGCCGCACCGGTGGCAGCGACCCCATCGCGTTCAACTTCCAGACCACCGACCTCACCGCGACCTCGTCCGCCGACTACACCTCGACCACCGGCCTCATCTCGTTCGCCATGAACGAGACTGGCACCAAGAACGGCAACATTCCGATCATCGACGACGCGGTGGTGGAGAGCAGCGAACAGTTCTTCGTCTCGCTGGCCGGCGTGCCCGCGGGGTTCCTCGGGATCCCCTTCAATGCTACGGTCACCATCGCCGACAACGACGTAGCCGCCGCCGTCACGTTCTCGATCAACAGCGTGTCCCTCACTGAAGGCGACTCGGGGACGAAGGCGTTCAACTTCACGGTCACGAAGACCGGAACGACCGCGGCGACGACGACGGTCCAGGTCTCGACCTCGGACGGCACTGCCACCGCACCGAGCGACTACACCGCCCTCCCGCTGCAGACGCTCACGTTCCTCCCAGGCGACACCACGAAGCAGGTGACGGTCAACGTGAACGGCGACACGCTTTTCGAGCCGAATGAGACGTTCACCGTGAACCTCTCCAACCCGAGCGGCGGCACGATCGCCATTGGCACCGGTACGGGCACGATCCAGAACGACGATCTGAACAACGCCGACCTCGCGATCACCAAGACGCCGAATCAGCCGACGGTCGCGCCGGGAGGCACGCTCGCCTGGACGATCTCGGTGACGAACAACGGCCCGCAGGCCGCGACCGGCGTGACCGTGACCGACACGATCCCGGCCGGCACCACGTTCAGCAGCGCGGTTCCGTCCCAGGGCAGCTGCAGCGGCACGACGACCGTGACCTGCAACCTCGGCGGCCTCGCCAACGGCGCCTCCGCCACCATCGTGCTGACCGTGACGAACAACAGCTCGTCCGGCACGAAGGTGAACACCGCCGCGGTCACCGGCTCCCCGACGGATCCGAACGCGTCTAACAACGCCTCGACCGCCACCGCGGTCACGGTCACCAACGCCTCGGTTCCGACGCTCGACGAGTACGGCCTCATGGCCCTCGCCGCGCTGCTCGCACTCGCGGCAATGGTGAAGCTGCGCGACTAAGCGAGACACAACGAACGAAATGGGCGGGCTTCGGCCCGCCCTTTTCGTTTCTACGCTTCGGTCGTCACCAGCTCCGGCGACGCCATCTTTCCCTGCACGCCTTCGACGATCGCGCGCCGCGCACGCCACGCGATCAGCAGCGAGATCGCGACGAGCAGTGCGCCCAGCACCCACAACGCGCCGGAGGAGATGAGCAACACGGTCACCGGATGCTCGCGATCGGCCGACAACATGTCCTGCGAGAACACGCCCTCGCGTTCGCCGGTCGGCATCTGGAACCTGGCCGGCAATCCCTGGTAGTCGGCCTCGGCTTTCTCTTCCTGCGGCGCGAAGTTGACGTTCGCGTTCCTCGTCAATGCATCGCTCCTCCCGGATGCGAGGCCGGCGCCGGAGCTCGCGGGGCTTCGATAGGCCGTGCGCGTGCCGAACGTGCCGATCAGCAAGGCGCCGATGACGAGCGCGACGCCGGTGGCGAGCAGCGTCTTCCACCATTTCCGCTTCTGCATCAGCCACAGCACCGTCAGCAGCGCGTCGCCGATCCCGACGAGCACCGCGAATGCACCGATCGCCGATCCGGTGAGCGCGAGCGATACGGCGAGCATCCCGCGTTGCCCGAGCGGAAGTCCGAGAAACGCGAGCATGCGTTCCGTCCAGAGGAGCAGCACGAGGAAGAGCACGATCGTTTCGACGGACGGCGACCAGAAGATCGTGCGCGACGAGAACGACTGCACGAGCGGCAGCCACTGGTGCGGATAGCTCACCACCACCCCGAGCGCCGTCGCCGGAACGGAGAGCTGCGGAATCGTCAGCTTCCCGATGCCGAAGCCGAGGAAGTGGCGGAGGCTCTGGCGATGCTGCACGAGCACGTCCTGGCGGCCGGCGGAGAGCGGCACCGTCAGCTGGCCGTCGGCGCCTTTCGTCATCAGAAGCGCCTCGTTCTGGATGCTCACGTAAGTCGGCTCCGGCGCGAGCGGCAGCTTCACGTCCGAGGCGCCCTGGTTGTCGATGCCGAAGACCGATTCGCCGAGGACCGGGCCGTCGGTCGGGACGAAGAACTGATGCTGGATGGACGAGACGGCGTAGCTCACGGTGTGCAGCACCTCGAGCTTCGTCTTCGTCCAACGCAACGACTCGCCTTTGCCGAGGAGGAATGCTTGCGGTCCGCGGAATTGGATCGGGACGTCGACCTCGCCGGCGCTGATGCGTTTCGTCGTGCCGGCGATCATCGGACGGACGATCGGGTGGTTCTCGATGGCGAGATACTGCACGCTCGCGTCGACCGGCGGCGTGAACGTGTCGCCGGTGAATTGCCCGGTGAGGACGAGCGTGATGTCGCCGGGCGGGACGTCGAAGCGATACGCGCCGTCGACGACTTCGTACGCCGCGGCCGCATCGACTTGCTGCAGATGCTCGCCGGAACGGAGCCGCACTTCGAAAGCCCTGCGGCTGCGATTCGGGTTATGCACCACGATCGCATAACGAAACCGCGTCTCCTCGGGCAGCAGGGTGACGAGGTAGTGGCCGGTCGCCGTCGCGGCGAGGTTCTCGTTGCCGCCGCCGCTCTGGCGCACGAACGTCCACCGCGAGGAACCGTCTGCGTTGCGCTCGGCCGAGGCGAGGTCGCCGTCGGCGAGGGCGGAGTCGATGGCCAGGACGTCGCTCGTCGCGTGCAGCTCCAGCCGATCGCTGCCCGCCGTTCCGATGCGGCACGTGGCGGAGAAGGAATCCGCCAACGGCGTGATCTGGAACGCCGACTCGGCGCGCGTGATCAACGCGTTGCCGCTGCATCCCCAGATGGCGAGCGCGCCGTCGGCGGCCTCCAGGATCGAGGCGGCCGGATGCTTGCCGACGCTCTTGCCGACGAACGTCGCGAGGAGGTTGCGCTCCTTGAAGCTGCCCGTGAGGCGGATCGTGTCGACGACCGTGACGTTCTCCGCCTGCTCCGGCCTTCGCAAACGCTCGTACTCCGCGAGCGGCATGGTGACTTGTTGGGCGACGAGGGGAACCGTGAGAAAGACGAGGAGGGCGATGAACCACCGTTGCATGGCGAGCTCCTTTCCGCTCTCGATTGGACGCGAAAATCCTCGCCGGGAAACGTAAAAGGCTGGTAAATCGAAAAAAGAATGAGCAACCCGTCGCTTTCCCTCCGCGCCCTCAACCGCGCCACGCTCGCCCGGCAACTGCTGCTGGAGCGTTCCGGGCTCTCCGTCGCCGACGCCGTGGAGGCGCTGGCCGGGATGCAGGCGCAGGTGCCGAAGCCGCCGTACATCGGCCTCTGGTCGCGATTGCGCGCATTCGAACGTGCGGATCTCACGCGCGCGCTCGTCGAGCGCGACGTGATCCGCGCGACGGCGATGCGCGGCACGCTGCATCTGCTCACGAAGGCGGACTACGTCACGTTCCGGCCGCTGCTGCAGGAGATGCTGACGAAAGGCGCGCTCTCGATCCTGAAGGACAAGGCGACGTTCGAGCTCGAGCCGATCCTCGCCGACGCTCGCGCGTTCTTCGACAAACAGCCGCGCACGTTCGACGAGCTGCGCAAGCACCTCGTGGCCATGCATCCAAAGCTCGACGAACGGGCGATGGGCTACATGGTCCGGATGCATCTCCCGCTCGTGCAAGTGCCGGACGAAGCGTCGACGTGGGGCTTCCCGGCGAACGCCGACTTCGCGGTCGCCGAGACGTGGATGAAGAAGAAGCTCGCGCGCAGCCCGAAGGCCGAGGCGCTCGCGTTGCGCTATCTCGCGGCTTTCGGTCCGGCGACGGCCGCCGATTTCCAGACGTGGTCCGGCGCCGCGTTCGCGAAGGAGACGTTCGAGAAGCTCAAGCCGGAGCTGCAGGTTTTCCGCGATCCGCGTGGCAAGGAAGTATTCGATCTGCCCGACGCGCCCCATCCCGACGAAGACACGCCCGCGCCGGCTCGCTTTCTGCCCGAGTTCGACAACCTGCTGCTCGCGCACGCCGACCGGACGCGCGTGGTGGCCGATGAACATCGGCCGCACATCGGCACCGCGAACCTGCGCATCCTCGCGACGTTCACCGTCGACGGCTTCGTCGCCGGCACGTGGGACACGGAGAAGAAGAAAGGCGTCGCGACGCTGAAGCTTTCGCCATTCGGCAAGCTATCGAAGGCGGTGAAGAAGGAGCTCGCGGAGGAAGGGGAGCGCCTGCTGCGCTTCGTGGAGCCCGACGCAAAGTCGTACGCGATCGGGTGAGCGGGTCGTCCGCCCGCCGTCAGCGTCGTAGGTGAAAAAAGCGGCGGCACGAGACGTGCCGCCGCCTGCGGGCGGGACGCCCGCTCACCATCTGTTACTGGCGGTACGCGCCGGCATCGAGCGATGCCACGCGGTACGCTTCGAACACGCCGCGCGTCCATGCGCCGGTGAGCTCGACGTAATCGCCGGGGCGGAGGTCATCCGCCAGGCGGTCGCGCGTGCGCAGCACCGTCGTCACGAAGTCGCCCGAGATGTCGTCGCGGATCACGACCGTGCCGTTCCGGTAGTCCACGCTCTCCACGACGCCGCGCAGGTCGCCGTTCGTGTATGCGTAGCTCGTCCCGATCGGGCCGGCGTCGTAGTAATCGTAGTAGCCGAGCGAGTTGTAGTAACCGCCGAGGCGGATGTCGAGGCCGACCCGGAACGGATAGGAACGGAAGCGAACTTCAGGGATGAAAAACGGATACGGCGCGCCGATGATCCAAACGCGGAAGCCCGAGCCGTAGCGCTCGTACCGCGAGATGCGGCCGCTGTAGTAGTACGGGCGGCTGCGGTCGTAGCGACCGTACGTCGGGTGCCAGTTCCGGTTGTCGTACCGGCCGTGGTTGTAGTTGTTGTTGTTCCGGTTGTAGCCGTAGTTGCGGTTGCGGTTGTCGTAACGGTTGTCGTTCCGCCAGCGGTTGTCGTTGTTGTTCCGATTGCCGTTGTCGTTGCGGTTGTTGTTGTAGTTGCGGTTGTTGTTGTCGTAGCGATGGTCGTTGCGGCTGGAGTTGCGGTTGTCGTAGCGGCTGTCGTTGCGGTTGATGTTCGAGCGGTCGTACGACGGCGACTGCTGCGCCTGAGGCTGCGGGGCGCGGCGAACTTCGGCCTGCGGCGCGCGGCGATAGGAATCGTTCTGCGCGGCGCTGCGACGCTCGACCCGAGGGGCGCTCGACTGCGAAGGCTGCGCTCCTCGGCTTCGCTCCACATGGATGCGTTCCCGCCCTGTCTGGTTTGCAGGACGGTCTTCCGCGAAAGCGGACGTCCCGACCAGCGCCGCGATCGTCGCCGCGCCCGTCAGGATTGAAGCCAACTTACTGGATCTATTCATGTTGTCCCTCCAAGGACGATTGACTGCAGACCATGAATATCGCAAGCGGCGGACCACTTATTTGACCGCCCCCCGCAGCTCCGACACGTGGACCGTTTTCACGGTCGTGGAAGACGGTGTGAGCGTCGGATCGGTGTAGCTGAGCGCGCTGAGGACGATGGCCGAGCGCGCCTGGTTGATGGCCGTGCGCAGCTCCGTGATGTGCACCGCTTTCACGGTCGCGCCGGCCGCGAGCGTCGGGTCGGTGAAGGCAGCGGCGCCGAGGCCGGCGGCGGCGCGGATGGCGTTGGCGGCGATGCGCAGCTGCTGCACGTGCGCGGCCTTGATCTGCGTGCCCGCGCTGAGCGGTTCGTCGACGAAGGCGACCGTCGTCGCCGGATCGATCGCGCTGTACGCGCCCCAGACGCCGCCGGAGAACGCCCGCACCTTGTAGAGGTACGTGGTGTTCGCGACGACCGCGTTGTCGTTGGCCGAAGTGGAAGCCGTCGTCGTGACGAGCGCGAACGCGCCGTTGTTCACGGAGCGATACACCTCGTAGCTCGTCGAGCCGCCGACCCCCGTCCAGCTGAGCGCGACCTGCGGCGTCGCGTTCGCCGTCGCCGTGATGGCCGGCGTCCCGCCCCCGCCCGTTGGCGTCACATGCACCGTCGCGGACGGCGCGCTGGTGCCGGCGGCGTTGATCGCCACGACGGAGCAGTCGTAGCCGACGTTGTTCGTCAGCCCGCTGACCGTGATCGGCGATGCGGAACCGTTCGCGCTGATGCTCCCCGGCACGCACGTCGCCGTGTAGCCGGTGATGTCCGAGCCGCCGTCGTTCGCCGGCGGCGTGAAGCTGATGGTCGCCGTCCCGTTGCCCGGCGTCGCGGTGCCGATCGTCGGCGCACCCGGCGCCGTCGCGCCGGGAATGACGAGCAGCGTGATCGACTGCGCCGGCAGCGTCAGCGACAGCGCGTTCGACGCGAGCGCGACGTCGCCGAGATGGGCGATCGTATTCGTCGACGTCAGCTGCCAGCGCTTTCCGGCCGCGGTCCGATGGGGGAGGAAGCCGGCGAGGCTCACCGTCGCCGGCGTGTCGCCGCTCAGCGCCTTCGAGACGATCATCACCGTCAGCGCGGAGTCGGACGAACGGACTGCCGCGAACGCCGCCACGCTATCCGGATTCGGGCCGCTCGCGCTGACGCTCGTATCGCCGAACTTCGAATGCGCGCCATCGTAGTTGCGGTACATCTTCATCGCGTTGTAGACGAGCGAGCCGGTCGGCGGCGTCGTCCAACGCACGCCCATGTTCAAGCCCTCACGACCGAAGATGCCGAGGATGTCGGCCTGGGCGGTGGCGCCGTTGATGTGGCTTTCCGCGCCCCAGTTGTACTCCGTGATCCCGATCTCCGTCCCCGGATAGTGATTCGTCACCCACTCCTTCAGGCGGGGGATGAGGCGCACCTTCGCCCCGCCCGATTCCGTCCCGCCGATCCACGACTCGTCCGTGTACGTTGGATCCCAGAGCGAGCGCGTCGAGCGGTTGCGGCGTTGCTGCTGCGAGCTCGAGACGTCGTCGCTGAACTCTCCCGACTGGGGATAGAAGTGCACCGCCGCGACGTCGAGCACGCGCACGCTATGGTCGATCTCGTACTGCTTCGCCTGATCGAGCAGCCAGTCGATGTACGGCTTGTTGCCGTGCGCGAGACGATCGGCGTTGTCGCCGTGCTCCTGATCCTTGCCGCTCATGAAATAGCCCGACCAGCCCCACTCCTCGATGCCGGTGAGCTTCGCGCCCGGATCCTTCGCCTTGATCGCCGCTCCGTACTCGGCCATCTTCGCCCACACCTCGTCGTACGTGGAGCCGTCCGGATGGACGTCCCAGTGGTCGAAGCTCCAGAGGCTCGGCTCGTTGTCGAGCGAGTAGTAGCGCACGCCGCCGGCGCCCGCCGCACCCCACGTCGCCACGAGATGCTGGATCCAGTTCGCCTGATGCGTCGCCGTGAAGGACGCCGCGGTGTCGAGCGGGTCGTTCACGTGGAGCATCCGGTTCCCGCCCTGCTTCCCGTTGCCGCAGTCGGGACGCCACTGCGCGTCGTTCTCGTCCTGCGCGCCGTACTTTGCGATCGAGAAGCCGCAGCGGTAGCTCCGGTCCTTCGGCAGGAGACCCATCAGCGGGACGGTCATCACCGGCTCCGCGCCGCCGTTGCGCGTCGCCTGGATGAAGTCGTCCGCCGACTTGCCGTTCGAGCCGTCGCCGGAGGAGACGTCGTCCGGCACATTCTCGAAGTAGTAGTCCTTGCAACGGTTTGCGGTGGAGAAGGCCCAGTTGTAGCGGCTCACCGCGTTGCCGCCCCAACGATTGAGGGTGAGGCCGAGGTCCGCGACCTGGGCTTGCGTGGCCCAGGCGGAGCCGTAGATGCGCGGGTCGATGGCGTGGCGGTTGGCCGCGCCGTTCACGTTGATCGTCACCGCCGGATTCGCGGCGAGGAGGGGGAGGGCGGAGAGAAGAGAGGCGAGAAACAGAAAGCGTCGGGAACGCATCTAGGGAATGTAGGCGGGGGCGGAGGAAAAACGTTGTGACGATCGTCAACGTCGCAGTCTCATCCACCAAAAAAAGAAAACTTGAGGGTAGGGTTTTGGTCCCCTGCGGGCACTCCTTGCGTTGTGGTAACTTAATCGAGTCTCTTACATAAAAACTTATGGGTTCCCAACGGTGGCGGCCGGCAGCCCGGATCTCGGGCTTTTGCCTCCTTATGGCTCTCTGTCTCGGTTGCTCGACCGGGCAGAAGGTCCGCCGTATGTTCGGGGGCCAGCTGCCGGTCCAGGTCCGCGTTGCGGTGGACGCAAATGACGATTCCGCGGTCGCCGTCGACCTCCTCGTCGTCTACGACAACAAGCTCCTCGACGAGCTGCTGAAGACGCCGGCCTCCGACTGGTTCGCGAAGAAGCAGCAGATCGTGGCCGACCATCCGGACGGCATCTCGGTCCAGAGCTGGGAGTGGGTGCCCGGCCAGCCTGTGGAGCCGGTGACCATCGAGTACCGCTCCGGCGCTCGTCGCATCGTCCTCTTCGCCGACTACAACTCCGACGGCCAACACCGAGCCGCCATCGCCCCCCAGACCCCGTTCCGCCTCACGCTGGACAAAGACGATCTGAAAGTGGAGGCCGTGCAGTGAGGGAAGTTGCTGGTTACTGTTTGCTGGTCCGATGTGCTTCGCGAATGGGCGAGGAGCGCCGCGGGGACAGGCAGCAGCTCGTCCGGCACGCGCCGCAAATCCGCGCGGCGCATCGGACCAGCAAGCAGCAACCAGCAACCGGCGCCGGAGGCGCGCAGTGAGCACCTCGCCCTTCGACACGCGCCGCAAAGGCCGAGCGCGTACGACCGCCCGCGACGTTCCCGCCGCCATCCAGTGGCAGGAGGGGATGCTCCTCGCCCCGCAGCACTTCCAGTGGCTCTCCCTCCGCCACGAGAACCTCGTCCACTACCACGCGGCGTCCATCTCGCCGTTCCACTGGGGCGTGCGTCACATCGCGATCGACGACGTCAAGCTCGTCGATGGCGTCCTCCGCATCGTCGAGCTCGAGGCGGTGATGCCGGACGGTCTCGTCGTCAGCCACAGCGCGGGCGATGTGCCCGACCTAAGCGTCGACCTCGCCGAGCACGCGGAGCTGATCCAGCAGCGGCCGATGATGGTCTACCTCGCGGTCGCCATCCGCGGCCGCGGGCTCGCGCTCTCGGAACGCTACGGTCCCGACGAAGGCGGCCCGGTACCGGACGAGAACACGGGCGAGGGCGACCTCCCCATGCCCATCCTCCGCCCCCGTCTCCATCTCCTCCTCGGCGACGACCCGCCGGCGAAGTACGTCGGCTTCCCGATCGCCGAGATCGAATACCGCAACGAAGTCTTCGCCCGCACGCGCTTCGAGCCGCCCTGGCTGCGCGTTGCGGCCGGCTCGCCGATCTACGACATGTGCTCCTCGATCGCCGCCCGCCTCCGCGAGAAAGCCGCATTCCTCGCCGACCAGGTGCGGTCGCCGTCCGCATCCGCGCGGGTGCCGCAGCTCCTGGAGACGAAGTCGATGGTGCACTACCTCGTCGGCGAGCTGCCGGCATTCGAGGCGGTGCTGCGGACGAATCAATCGCATCCGTTCCCGCTCTTCGTCGCCCTCTGCTCGCTCCTCGGTCATGTCGCAGGGCTCGGCCGCTCGCTCCTGCCGCCGGTGCTCGATCCCTACGATCACAACAACCTCTTCGCCAGCTTCGAGCAGGCGAGGGTGGCGGTCTCGCGTGCGATCGACGAAGGCGTCAACGAGACGTACAGCGGCTATCCGTTCGCGCTGGAGAACGACCAGTTCCACATCCTCTTCGACCCCGCGTGGGCGAACCGCACGCTGATCCTCGGCGTCCGCGCCGCGCCGGGCGTGCCGGAGATCGACACCGTCGGCTGGATGGGCTCTGCGCTCATCGGCAGCCGCCCGCTCATCCTCGGTCTGCGCGACCGCCGCGTCACCGGCGCGCCGCGCAAACGCATCGACGCCGACGGCGACCTCGTGCCGTCGCGCGGCGTCACGCTCTTTTCCTTCACTCCCGATCCGGAAGTCGTGTTGCCCGGCGAGGAGCTCGTGATCATGAATCCGGGCGGCGCGCGCCGGCCGGAAGAAATCGTCCTGTTCGTGAAAAACCGCGTATAGCCCATGTTTCTCATCGATGCTTTCCAGCAGTTCCAGGGTGAGGTGATCCGTCTCAAGGCGCGCCTGACCGGACAGATGTGGTCCGTGGAGGAGGTCGCGGAGCGGACGAACGACGTCACGCCGAACGGCGTGTGGCGCAAGCTGCTCTCGATCCTCGAACGGCAGGCGCTGGAAGCGGGGCGGGAAGGCGGCGACTTCGGCGTCGAGCTCTATCGCAAGGCGCAGTACGCGATGGCCGCGTTGGCGGACGAGACGTTCCTGCATCTCGACTGGATCGGCCGCGAAGCGTGGCGCCAGCATCTCCTCGAGTCGCGCCTCTTCGGCTCGCACAACGCCGGCGACCAGCTCTTCGACCGCATCGACGAATTGCTCCGCGACCGCGACTCGCTCCATCTCGAGCTCGCCCGCGTCTACCTCATGGTTCTCGCCCTCGGTTTCCAGGGCAAGTTCCGCGGCAAGCCCGGCGCCGAAGAAGACATCGCGTCGTATCGGCGCCGGTTGTTTCGCTTCATCTTCGGCCGCGATCCCGAAGCGGTGCGCGGCAGCGGGAACCTCGTGCCCCAGGCTTACGCCGAGACGCTCGACGTGCCGCGCGCGATCCAGCTGCCGTATCTCAAGCCGTGGATCTGGGCGATGGTCCTCATCGTCATCGTCTGGATCGGCCTCGCGCATCTCATCTGGGAAAACGCGATTGGGCGTCTGACGCCGTACGTCGATCAGATCCGCCAGCACTCGGCGATCACGGACGTGGAGAAGCATCCATGATCCCGGCGAACCTCGCGCCGTGGGCGCTCATCGCCGTGATCGCGGTGGCGTTGCTGGTGATCATCGTGATGGTCATCCTCCTGCGGCGCTCTTCGCAGTCGTCGCAGTTCGCCGACGCGCACGAAGAAGACGACGAGCAGGCCGAGGCCCCGGTCGAGGAAGACGTTCCTGCTGGATTGAGCATCAGATCGGCGTTCCGACGCGCGAGGAAGCTGCTCCGCCGCGCCTCGGACGGCGAGCCGTACGAGATCCCGTTCATCATCCTCGCCGGCGCGGAAGGCTCGCGTCCGGCGGACCTCCTCGGATCGGCCAGCATCGACATGCCGTTCGGCGATCCGACCGAAGCCGAGACGTCGCTGGCGATGGGGCGGGGGTTCTGGTTCTTCGACCGCGGTGTCGTGCTCGACATCGCCGGCGAGCACGTTTTGAAAGCGAACGGCAAAGCGTCGGATGAACGCGGCTGGCAGGAGATCGTTCGCCGGCTGGAGCGCTTCCGCCCGAAACGTCCCGTCGACGGCATGGTCGTCACGTTCTCCGCCGCGGAATTGATCGACGCCTCGGGCAGCGAGTTGCGGCGGGCCGACATCGCCGCGCGTACGGCGCGCATCTACCGCAAAGTCGTCGACCTCCAGAGCCGTCTCGGCTTCCGCATCCCGATCTACGTGCTCGTCACCGGCTGCGAGTCGCTCACCGGATTCCACGCGCTCTGCCGCAGCGTGCGGCCGTCGTCGCGCGAGGAGATGCTCGGCTGGTCGAGCCCGTACAGCGTCGACACGTCGTATCGCGCGGCGTGGGTCGACGAGGCGATGAAGACCCTCGGCTCGCGCCTCGACGATCTGCAGATGGAGATCTTTGCCGACGGGACGGCCGGCGGCGGCGCGGACGATCTCTTCCGCCTTCCGCGCGCGTTCCGCAACCTCGGACCATCGATCCGCGTCGCGCTCGATCAGCTGTTCAAGTCGAGCGCGTACCACGGCTCGCTGATGCTGCGCGGCATCTATTTCTGCGGCCGCGAGAACGGCAACATGCTCGGCGGCGAGCAGACGGCGTTCGTCAAGCAGCTGTTCGAACAGAAGATCTTCCAGGAGCACGGCGTCGCCGCGCCGACGACGCGCACGCGCATGGCTCGCGACCGTTCGGTGCGCATCGCCCAGGTCGCGACGGCGTGCGTCGCGCTCTTCTGCGGCGGCGGCCTGGCCTGGTCTAGCTATCAGCTCAACAAAGAAAACCGCATCCTCGAGCCGATCCTCCAGGCCACGACGTCGTACCTCGTCGAGAAGCATGAGCGCGTTTCGGATGAGAAGCTGAAGCTGTGGGCGATGTCGTTGCTCGACAACATGTCGGCCATCGACTTCGGCAGCTACGGATCGCTCTTCGTCCCCAGCTCCTGGCTCGATCCGCGGGGACGCCGCGTCGAGAAGGCGATGGCGACCTCGTTCTCGAAAGTCATCCTGGAGTCGCTGCGCCTCGAGCTCGGCGAACGCGTGCAACTGCTGCGCGAGCACGCGCACGATCGCTTCGTCAGCGTCGCGGTCGCCCAGGGCACGAGCCCGCTCTCCATCGACGCGGTGCCGGAGTACGTCCAGTTGCGACGCTACGTCGGCGACATGACGACGCTCGAAGCCAAAGCCCAGCAGCTCAATCGCCTCTGCTCCTCGCGCGGCGGCACGCTCGACGACCTCTCGGACGTCATCAGCTATCTCTGGGGCGAGCGCCTCTCCAGCCAGTACAAGGCGCGCAATGAGATGTACGACCGCGCGCTCCTCGATGCGAGCTGCATGCGCTTCGAGCCGAAGATGTACGCGCCGGACGCGCAGGTGGCCGCCACCGAGCTTTCCCACGACGCGTTCAATCGCCTCTTCGAAGAGAGCCCGTTTCGCGCGCGCGTCGAGAGGTTGTCGGCCTCGCTGCAGCCGGGCGGTTGGCCGAGCGGCACGAACGGCGCCGCGGCGTTCGCCGGCCTTTCGACGCAGATGCAGGAGCTCGATCGCGATCTCGCCGATCCGCAGATCGAATGGGCCTTCCACGAAGACCTCTCCCTCGGCCCGAACTTCCAGCGGCTGCTCGCCGAGATGGCGCGCTCCGAGTTCTTCGGGCCCGAGCTCGTCGGGCGCATCCGCGCCGAGGGAGGGCAGTGGCTCGGTCACTACCAACGCACGCTCGCGACGATGGACTCGCCGATGACCGGCCCGATCCTGACCATCGCCGACGGTCGCGCGCGTCGCCAGCTCTCGCCCGGCACCATGCTCCTCAAGACCGCCCTCGAATCCTTCCTCGGCCAGGGATTCGTCAACCAGCAGCGCTTCGATCGGCAGATCCAGACGCATCTCCTCGCCGGCCAACGCATGGGCTGGGATCCGGCGTTGCTGGAGCAGGCGACTGCCGTCTATCAAGCCTACGAACGGTTCCAATCGAAGACCCTGAGCGTGTTCCCGCCCGAGATGCGCGGCTCGATCGATCAGGTCGCGCGCGACAACGCGGGACGGCAGATGGTGACGCTCATCGCCGAGGGGCAGACGTTCGATGTGGTGCCGCCGTCAGTGAGTGCGACTTTGGAAGACGACGTGCGCGCCGGACTCGCGCGCTTCCAGTCCGAGGTTGGGCCGGTGAGCGAGTCGCTGGATGCCCTGACGAAGGTGAAGGCGCTGGACGGGCGGCGCGATCTCGCCGCGGCCATGACGGCCGAGGCTTATCGGTTGCTGACGGACGTCGACCGGCTGCTGCATGACGACGAACCCTATCGGCCGCGCCATCGCGGCTTCGACTGGTGGGACGGCAACAGCTCGCCTTCGCCCGCCGCGTGGGACATGCGCGATGGCGCGGACGTGCCGGTGTATCTGGAGACGACGCGCAACCGCGTGACGATCCTCGCCCGCAACTACGCGGCGCCGCTCATCAACTGGTTCGTGAAGGCGGGGATGACGGATCGCGGCGACTCTCGCGGCCTCGTCACCGCGTGGCAGGGGATCATCGACGACCTGCGCGACTACGACGCGAAGAAGCCGGGCAGCTCGCTCGCCGCGCTCGAAGACTACGTGACGGTGTCGATGGCGAAGGTGACGCCGGCGAATTGCAACGCCGCGTCGCTGCCGAACGGCTATCGGCCGAATCGGCGCTACTTCTCCGTGCGGCTGCAGGAGCTGTCGCGGCAGCTCGGCGAGCGTTGTCAGCAGATTTCCGTGCGCGATGCCGGCGTGCGCTATGCCGAGCTCGCGCGCTACTTCAATGCTCGTCTCGCCGGCCGCTATCCGTTCGCCGACGCGCCGCCCGCGCGCGGCCAACGCGAGGCCGATCCGGAGGCGGTGAAGGGCTTCTACGATCTGTTCGACCAGAGCCAGGCCGTGATCCGCGCCGTGCCGTCGGCGGCGATCAGCGATCCGGCGTTTGCGCCTGCGCGCGCATTCGTCGCGGAGATGGCCGCCGTGCGGCCGTTGTTTGCTCCGTATCTCGATTCGCAGAAGCCGAACGCCGCGCCGGCGCTCGACGTCGAGGCGAGCTTCCGCGTGCTGCGGGAGCGCGAGATCGACGGCGACCAGATCATCGGATGGACGGTCACCGTCGGCGACCAGTCCGTCTCGAATCGCGATAACAAGAAGAAGCTGCACTGGGTGCCGGGCAAGCCGGTGCGCATCGCCTTGCGTTGGGCCAGCGACTCTCCGCGCATCCCGGTGCTCTCCCAGACGGAACGCGGCGCGTCGCTGCAGGACCGGACGCTGACGTACGAGTACACGAATCAGTGGTCGCTGCTGACCGCGCTCGAACAACACACGGCGACGGGCGAGCCGGCGTTCAAGGACGCGGAGCCGGTGACGCTCGCGTTCCGCGTGCAGACGCAACCCGTCGGCTCGACGAAACCGCTCGACGATTCCGCGCGCGTGTTCATGCGCCTCTCCCTGCTCGCGCCCGACAGCGCAAAGCCGCTCGAGTTGCCGAAGTTCCCCTCCGTCGCGCCGCCGATGGGGGAGCAGGTCGCGGAGGGCGCGCCATGAATCCGCACGCTCCTCAGAATGTAGGGGCCGGCTTCAGCCGGCCCGGACGGGCTGAAGCCCGCCCCTACATTACCCCGGAGGGACGCGCATGACCGCCGACCCTCTCCTTCTTCCCATCAGCGACGACCGCCCGACCGGCGAGTCGCTTCGGTTCGATCCGATCTTCGACGAGATCAAGCGCCTTCGCACCGAAGACGATCCCACGTTGCCGCAAGGCGTCTGGCAGCGCGAGCTGAAGAAAGCCGATTGGAACGCGGTCGCCGCGTTGTGTGCCGACACGCTCGCCACGCGCACGAAAGACCTCCAGATCGCGGCCTGGCTCACCGAGGCGTGGACGCATCTTCATGGCTTCGCCGGATTCGAGCGCGGCATCCGCCTCGTCACGAGTCTCTGCCGCGACTTTTGGGCGCAGCTCCATCCGCCGCTCGACGAAGACGGCGTCCAGGCCCGCATCGCGCCGATCGCCTGGATCGCCGATCGCGTCGCGTTACCGCTCAAGCGCGTCCCGGTCACGCAACCGTCGAGCGAAGACGCCGTTGCCTACGGCTGGAGCGCGTGGGAGTCGGGACTCTTCCTGGCCAAGCAGACGACGCCCGATCCGAAAGCCGAGCAACGCGGCCTCGTGCCGCAGCCGAAGTTCATGATCAGCGTCTCGCTGACGCCGAGCGCGTGGCTCGTCGACCTGTTGAAGAACGTCAACGGTGCCGCGAGCGCGTTGGCGGAGCTCGACGCGTTGCTCACCGAGCAATGCGGTGCGACGCACGCGCCGAGTCTCGCGCCGCTCCGGACGCCGATCGCGGCGATCCAGCAGTTCGTCGGCCGAGTCCTGGAAGAGCGCCGCGCGGCAGGGGAGCTCGTGCCGGCGCAAGCGGAGGTCCCGATGGCTCCACTCACCATTGTCCCGCCGGACGGCGAGGAGATGCCGGCCGCGCAGCCGGCATCCATCCACTCCGGCCCGATCACCACGCGCGCCGATGCGTATTTGCAGCTCGCGCTCGCGGCGGATTTCCTGCTGCGGACCGAGCCGCACAGCCCCGTGCCGTACCTCGTCAAGCGGGCCATCGCCTGGGGAAACATGAGTCTCTCCGAGCTGCTTGCCGAGCTGCTGTCGAAGAACGCCGACCTCCCCACGATCCAGGCGCTGTTGGGGATGCAAAAGAAATGAGCCGGCACGGCCGGCTGCGCTGGATGGCCAAGCCTTCCCCAGGATCGGCGTGCTCGCCGGCCCCGCGGAGCGCGAAGACATCTGGCGATGTCCTGAAAAGTCGCTTTGTCGCGATCCGAGGATCGCCTGTCGCTTCAGCCAGTGCACGCATCAACCAGACCGGAAGAAGAGAAGAAGGAGATTGCCCATGAGTGAGAGCACACAGAAAAAGCTGTTGCGCGTTCGGCCGCCCCGCGTGCAGCTGACGTACGACGTCGAGACCGGTGGCGCCATCGAGAAGAAGGAGCTGCCGCTCATCGTCGGCATCATGGCCGACCTCGCCGGCAAGCAGGAGAATCCGCCGGCGCCGATCAAGGCCCGCAAGTTCGTCGAGATCGACCGCGACAACTTCAACGACGTGATGGGCTCCATCGCCCCGCGCCTCGCCTTCCAGGTGAACAACACCCTGCAGGACG
>JAFAVZ010000452.1 GCA_019242175.1 Acidobacteriota bacterium | reverse complement strand
CAGGCGGACTACGTGATCGCGAACGGCGGGACTCCGCGCCAGGCGGAGATCGAGACGCATCGCGTGTTCGACGCCCTGAAGGCGGATCTCGCGAGCAAGTCCCGAAAAGAGTGAGGCCGGCGTTTCCGCCGGCCTCGGGGTAAAGCGAAGCTTCGTTGCTTAGTGGGTCGACGAGGTCGACGTGGACGAGGTCGAGGTCGTCGCCGTCGTCGAGGTCATGCCCGTGCCGCCCATCGTGCCCATCGTGTCCGTGCCGGTCGTGCCGGTGGTCGACGTGCTCATCGTGTCGGTCGACATCGTGGTCGTCGTGGCCGACGTATCGGTCGCCATCGTGGTCGAGGCGCCGGTGTCCGTCATCGTGACGGCCGTGTCGTTGTTGATGTTCTCTTCCTTCTTACAGGAAACGGCGAACAGGGCGAGGGCCAGGATGGCCAGAACTGCGAGCGTCTTCTTCATGGTGTTGATTCCTTCCTTCGAATGCGTTGGTTAGTGAGTGCCGGTGGTGGCGGTCGTGGCCGACGTGCTGGTCGCGGTCGTGCCGGTCGTCTCTGTGGCGGTGGTCATCGTCGTGGCCGTCGTGTCGGTCATCGTGCCGCTCGGCATGGCCGAGGTGCTCGTGGTGGCCGACGTGTCGGACATCGTCGTCGCGCTCGTGTCGGTCATCGCAGCGCCGGTGTCGGTCGCCGTCACGGCCGTATCGTTGTTGATGTTCTCTTCCTTCTTGCAGGAAACAGCGAACAGCGCGAGGGCCAGAATGGCCAGGATCGCAAGAGTCTTCTTCATTTCATTCCTCTCTATCGACTTGGTGTTTCGGGGAAATTCAGTAGAAGCTGCCTGGGTGCCTGCCCTCACCTCCTTCGCGTCTCTTTCGATGCGCTCGTGGCGCCAAAGATAACCAGAGTCTCGTTCCGGAAGGCAGGCTCACCCCTTTGGAGCAAGCCCTGTGAATGACAGGCAACGGATATGCCACACATCCACACGTCACCTCGAAGATCCAGTGATTGGGGGCTTCTCAGGGGAATTCTGCCGGGGAATGCGCGCGCCAATGGCGCGTCGCACGGGGGGTATATAGTAGGTCGGCCGTGACGATGTCAAGCTCCGCCCCCGAGCCGACCGGGGCTCATTTCGTCGTCGAATCCTTCGACACAACCCTCATTCACTACGATTTCTACGAGGGATCCTCGCGTTCGGCGGTGCTCGTCGTCCCCGGTTTCTGGCGCGATCGCCATCACCCGGCGATGGTCCGGATGGCCCGTTTCCTGGCCGGCCACGGCTATCGCACGGCGATCTGCGATCTCCGCGGCCACGGCGACAGCGGGGGCCGCTTCGGCTTCAACCAGCAGGAGCATTACGACGTCTCCGCCGTCGGCCAGGACGTCCTGCGCCGCACCTCGGCCGAGAAGTTGACGCTCATCGGCTTCTCGTACGGCGGCGCGATCTCCGTCTCGACCGTCGCCCGCCATCCGGAGCTGCCGATCGCCTCGCTGCTCCTCATCTCCCCCGTGGCCGACTTTTCCATGATCGCGCCGCGCATCAACCTGATGCATCGCCACGTGGCGTTCACCCAGGCGTTCCGCCGCCCGCGCATCGAGTGGTCGTTCACGCGGCGAGGAAAGCTCCGCGCGGTGGAAGACGTCCGCGACGTGCACGTCCCGCTCTCGCTGATCCACGTGAAGGAGGACTGGCTCGTCGATCACGGACATTCCGAGGCGCTGTTCGCGAATGCGAACGAGCCGAAGGAGCTGCACGTGCTGGACATGCCGGGCAACTTTCACGCGGATCGCATCTTCGCCGTCGCCGGCGAGACCATCGAGCCGCTCGTCCTCGACTTCCTCGGCCGGCACACCGGTTAGCCGGAAAAGCAAAAGGCCGCGCATCGCGGCGCGGCCTTCTCGAATCGGTAGTTGAAAGCAGTTACGGGGTCGGTAAGGGGACGATCCGCGGCACCGGAACCGTCACCGGTACGATCTCGACGACCTGCAACTCCGGCATGAGCTCTTCCCAGCGAGGACGTTGCTCTTCGGACTTCGCCGTCGTGCTGCCACCCTCTTCGGTCCACTCTTCACCGTCGAATATCCACATGGGGTCGTCCTTTCTACTCCTCGCCGCATTTCCGGCGACGACGACACACATTTCAAGCGGCCTGCCAAAGGCCGAAATGGTTATTTGCAATGAATTGAGGGAGTTGCGGGAGGTGGGCTCGAAGCGCTCAGCGGAAGGTGTCCGCTTTTCCAGTCACTTCTGTCCCTCGCCGCGGAGGTATTCGCCCAGTGCGCGGTACGCCTTGCCTCGATGCGACACCGCGTCTTTCTCGGCGTCGGCCATCTCGGCGTACGTCTTCTGCGCGCCCTTCGGCTGGAACCAGGCGTCCCATCCGAAGTGCCGTTCGCCGCGCGGATCCACGAGCACCTCGCCCTCTGTCTCGCCGAGAAAGATGCGCGCTTCGCGGCCGTCCCAATAAGCGAGACAGCATTGCGCGCGCGCCTTGCGGTTCAGCAGGGCGTACGCGATCGCGCCGAGACCTTTGCCGCCGGCGCCTTCGAGCAGCCACTTGATGTAGGGGCCTGGGAAGTTGCCGAGCTCGTCGAAGCCGAGCGAGACGTCTTCCACGAGAAGCCGGCCGTAGCCTTTCGTTTTCGCGACTTCGAGCTTGTAGCGCGTGATGTCTTCGACGGTGCGGGCCTGAATCTCCGGCAGCTCGATCGATACGCGCAGGATGGGAACGCCGAGGATGCGCTCCGCCTCGATCCCTTTGTTGGGGTTCGAGGAAACGAGGATCAGCTTTTCACGGCTGTCCTCGGCCTTGGGTGAAGCCTTCGGCACGCGGCGGATTCTAGCGCGACCACTCCGTGCGGAACGCACGAATCGAACGCGTCAGGCGGGTGCGGAGGTGGTCGGGAGCGGTGATGCGGGCGAGGCGGTGATGGACGAACTCGCGAAGCTTGCGTTGCACGTTGGCTCGGCGCTCACAGTCGGGGCAGTCTCCGAGGTGTGTGTCGATGTCGCGTTTGCGTGGCTCTGCAATGGTACCGTCGAGGAAGAAGTAGATGACGCGTTTCACATCGTCACAGACCATATTGGTGATGACCCTTCCGTTGTACTTCCCTGGTGCGAGATCGACTCCGTGGCGTTCAACTGACGCCGTTGAAGTTGCATTCCTGCAACGGATCGGCCAGTTCCGGAAGTTGCGCGCAAACAAAAACGGCGAGCCTTGCGGCCCGCCGTTTCGATCGTTCGTTTGGACGTGATTACTCGACTTCGAACTGCTCGTCTTCTTCTTCCTCGACGTCGAAGTCTTCGAACTCTTCTTCGGTGTCGGCGAAGAGAATCTCTTCGTCGTTCTCCTCCGGCTCCGCAACCGCGGTCTCATCGTCGGAGGTCCCGTCTTCCTTCTTCTTGCGGCCCTTCGTCTCGTCCTTGCGGGAGCGCATCTTGGCCGGCTCGGCGCCGCCGCGGATGTAACCGTACTTGCGGGCGTACTCGAGGAGAGTGCGCTCGAGCATCTTGCGGCCGCGGTACAGACGCGACATCACGGTGCCGACCGGGCAGTCGAGGATCTCGGCGATCTCCTTGTACGAGAAGCCTTCGATGTCCGCGAGCAGGACGACCATCTTGTAGTCGTGCGGCAGCGAGTCGAGGGCCCGCTTCACGTCCGCGTCCATCATGTCCTGGAAGATCTCGCTCTCCGGATCCTTGATGAGATCCGGCGCGTTCTTCTGGATCACCCGCTCGTACGACTCTTCGATCTCCGAGAAGTCGATCTTGTGCGGCGTGAGCTTCTTCTTCCGGTAGTTGTTGATGAACGTGTTCTTCATGATCTTGAAGAGCCACGCCTTGAA
>JAFAVZ010000626.1 GCA_019242175.1 Acidobacteriota bacterium | reverse complement strand
TCGGTCATGGCGATGAGGTCATCAGCATTGACTTCGAACGGTCCGTCGGATTTTTCGACGAACTCGATGATCGCGTCGTCGTCCACGCCGGCCTTGGCCATGCGGATCACGTCCTGGACGACGTCTTTCTGCGCATCGGCTTTGCGGGCGGCGGGCTGGATCGCGAAGAGCGGGGTGGCGAGCAGGAGGAGCGAGAGGAATCCGAGGCGTCGCATAGGTCTCCCTTCGAAACGTCTGATTATCTCTCTATCCTTCCCGGGTGCGCCTGCTCCTGACGTTACAGTACGTTGGCACTCGCTACGCCGGCTGGCAGTGGCAGACGAATGCGTCCTCGATCCAGCAGGTGGTGGCCGAGGCGCTGGAGAAGATGTACGAGGGGCCGGTGAAGATCGAAGGCGCCGGCCGCACCGACGCGGGCGTACACGCGCTGGCCCAACGCGCCCACGCCGACGTCCCCTTCGCCATCCCCGAGCGAGGCTTTCTCCTCGGCATCAACAACCTGCTCCCGCACGACATCCGGATCACCGCCGTCGAAGAGGTGGCGGACGACTTCCACGCCCGCTTCCGGGCGAAGTCGAAGACCTATGAATACCGCATCTGGAACGCATCCGTGCTGAACGTGTTCGGCTTCGAGACCGAGGCGCATTTTGCGCAACGGCTGGACGAAGTGCGGATGTACGAGGCGGCACAGCGCCTGGTCGGCACGCACGACTTCCGCGTTTTCACGGTCGCCGATCCAGAAGTGGCGTCGACGGTGCGGACGATCGAGTCGATCTCCGTGACCCGCGACGGCCAGCGGATCGCCATCACGGTGGCAGCAGACGGCTTCCTGCGCTACATGGTCCGGCGCATCGCCGGCTCGCTGATGGAGGTCGGGCGGGGACGGCTCGATCCCGCGGCGCTCTTCGAAGAGGCGCGCTGGACGGCGCCGGCCAAGGGGCTGGTGTTGGTCGAGATTCGGTATAACATCAGCCGCTCATGATCGATCTCTCCAAGCTCGCCGAACCGGGCTCGATCGAGGAATCGCTCGTCGAGAAGATCGACTTCCAACGCATGCCCCGCCACGTGGCCGTGATCATGGACGGCAACGGGCGCTGGGCCAAGCAACGCAGCCTCCCCCGCGTCGAAGGTCACCGCGCCGGCATCGCCTCGGTGCGAGAGATCGTGGAGACGTCCGCCCGCCTCGAGCTCGGCGTGATCACGCTCTACGCGTTTTCCGTCGAGAACTGGAAACGCCCGCGCTACGAGGTGGCGACGCTGATGATGCTCCTGAAGGAGTACCTCCGGAAGGAGCTGGCGACGCTGATGGACAACAACATCCGCTTCTCGCCCATCGGCCGCATCGACGGGCTCGACGAGAGCGTGCAACGCGAGCTCCGTTACGCGCAGGAGAAGACGGCCGCGAACACCGGGCTGCTCTTCCAGATCGCGCTGAACTACGGCGGGCGGGCGGAGATCGTCGATACCGTGAACCGCATCATGACCCTGCTTCGCGAACGCGAGGCGAGCGACTTCGCGATCGACGAGGAGTTCTTTGCCGCGCATCTCTACACGGCGAACGTCGAAGACCCCGACCTGCTCGTGCGTACCAGCGGCGAGCTGCGCGTGTCCAACTTCCTCCTCTGGCAAATCGCGTATGCGGAGATCCACGTGACGAAAGTGCTGTGGCCCGATTTCCGGCGCAAGAATCTCTTCGAGGCGATCGTCGATTTCCAGTCGCGCGACCGCCGCTACGGCGGCGTCGACGAGCCCGACTCCCGCATGTGGGTCGAGGCCGACTCGCACGGACGGCGGCAATCCTGAAGTACGCTCGCGAGCTCACCGCAGCGTTCTTCGCGCTCCCTGCGATCTGGATCATCGGCTGGTCGCCGACGGTCGTTTTCGACATCGTCGTCGCCATCATCTCCGGACTCGCCCTTTACGAGTTCCTCGTCCTCGGCCGGCGCAAGGGCTACGACGTCCCGATCGTGCTCTGCATCCTCATCATGCTGTTCATGCTCGCGGCATTCGTGTTCGAGCAGGTGTCGGTGGAGATGGGCGTGTTCGCGACGCTGCTGATCATTCCGGCGACGTACGTGTTCAGCAAGAAGCCGATCGAAGAGGCATTGCCGTCGAGCGGCATCTCCGTGCTCGCGACGCTTTACGTCGGGATGCTCGGCGGCTCGCTCATCCGCCTGCGCAACGACTACCACGAGCTCGGACCGAAGCTGGTCTTCTTCCTCATGCTCGTCGTGTGGCTGGGCGACACCGGCGCTTACTACGTCGGCAAACAGTTCGGAAAGACGAAGCTCTCGCCGCGCGTGAGTCCGAAGAAGACGGTCGAGGGATTGATGGGCGGCGTGATGACGTCCGTCCTCGCCGCGGTCATCATCCACTTCACGTTCCTGCCCCAGATGCCGCTGCTGCACGCGATCATCTGCGGTGCGATCCTCTCCGTAGCGGGCGTGGTCGGCGATCTCGCGGAATCGATGTGGAAGCGCTCCGCGGAGGTGAAGGACTCGGGCACGCTCCTGCCCGGCCACGGCGGCTTCCTCGACCGCTTCGACTCGATCTTCTTCACCGCGCCGATCCTCTACACGTACTGGCACATTCTCGTCGCCGGCTTCACGACGCTGAACATCATGCAGGGCTGATGCGGAACGTCTCGATTCTCGGATCCACCGGCTCGGTCGGCCGCAGCTCGCTCGCGGTCGTCGACGCGTTCTCCGACGCGTTGCGCGTCGTCGGCCTGGCCGTGGGCGGCAATCTCGAGCTGCTCGCGGAACAGATCGAACGCTACCGCCCCGAAGTCGTGTCCGTGCGTAACGCCGCGGACGTCGAGCCGCTCCGCGAGCGCCTTCGTTCGCATCGGCCGGAGATCGTCAGCGGCGCCGAAGGCGCGAGCGCGGTCGCGACGATGTCCAACGTCGACGCCGTGATCGCCGCCATTGTCGGCGCGGCCGGCATCCCGCCGGTGTACGCGGCGCTGAAAGCCGGCAAACGCGTCGGCATCGCGAACAAGGAAGTGCTCGTCGCCGCGGGCGACGTGATGACCCGCGCCGCGCGCGAGCACGGCGGCGAGATCCTCCCCGTCGACTCCGAGCACAACGCCGTACATCAGGCGCTGCGCTGCGGCACGCACGCCGAAGTGCAGCGCATCATCCTCACCGCATCCGGCGGGCCGTTCCTCCAACGCGATCTCGCCACGTTCGACGACATCTCGATCGACGCCGCCCTCGCCCATCCGACCTGGAAGATGGGCAACAAGATCTCCATCGACTCGGCGACGATGATGAACAAGGGGCTGGAGGTCATCGAGGCCCATCACCTCTTCTCCATGCCCGCGGACCGGATCGACATCCTGATCCATCCCCAGTCGATCGTGCACTCGATGGTCGAGTACGTCGACGGCTCGATCGTCGCGCAGCTCTCGACGACGGACATGAAGTTTCCGATTCAATACGCTCTGCTCTACCCGGAGCGCGTCGTCGCCCCGTTCGCCCGGCTCGACCTGGCGAAGATCCGGACGCTCGATTTCCTCTCCGTCGATCCGCAGCGTTTTCCGGCCGTGGAGCTCGCGTATCAGGCCTGCCGCACCGGCGGCTCGATGCCCGCGGTGCTCAACGCGGCGAACGAGGTGGCGGTGGAGCGTTTTCTGGCCGGCGAACTTCCGTTCACCGGAATCGTAGAAGTAGTCGGACGCGTGCTCGACCGGCACGCCGGCGCAGTGGCGCCGATCGGATCGGTCGAGGAGGCGCTCCATCACGATGCGTGGGCGCGCAATGAAGCCCGCGGAATCGATGTTGCAGTCCGCCGTTAAAGGTCAGCCATGATCCAGCTTCTCGGACTCCTACTCGCACTCGGCCCTCTGATCTTCTTCCACGAGTCCGGCCATTTCCTCATGGCCAAGCTGTTCCGCGTCCGAGTGCTCGTCTTTTCCCTCGGTTTCGGAAAACGGATCTTCGGCTTCCGCCGCAACGGCACCGACTACCGCGTCTCCATCATCCCCCTCGGCGGCTACGTGCGCATGGCTGGCGACATGCCGGAAGAGAATCAGCCGGCCCGCCCGGACGACTTCCTGTCCAAGCCGAAGTGGCAACGCTTCCTCATCCTCGTCGCCGGCCCGACGATGAATCTCCTGATCGCCGTCGCGCTCGTCACTGGTATCAACATGTATGGGACGAAGTCCTGGATCATGGAGCCGATCGTCGGCGAGGTGATCGCCGGCAAGCCCGCGGCCCGCGCCGGTCTGCAGGCCGGCGACCGCATCACGAAGATCAACAACGAGTCGATCGCCGGCTTCGACGATCTGCGCATGGCGATCGCGACGAATGCGAATACGCCGCTCCGAGTGGAGTACCTGCGCAACGGTGCGACGCGCGTGACGACGATGACCCCGGAGCGCGAAGACGGCGAGTACGGCCCGATCGGCAAAGCCGGCCTGTCGCCGTTTTTCCCGACCGTGATCATGGCCGTGGAGCCCGGCTCGCCGGCCGCACTGGCGGGCGTGAAACCGGGCGACCGCATCGTGGCCGCCGCCGGCAAACCGGTCGCGCAGCTGACCGACTTCGCACTCGCTCTCGACAACGCGAAGCTCGGCGCGCTCCCGATCGAAGTGCAACGCGGCACGCAACGCGTCGCGCTGACGTTGCCCGCCGTGAAGGTTGAATCCGACCAGTCCTACCGCGGCATGCTGCCGCCGTTCGAGACTCGCAAGCTGCCTTTCGGCCCCGCACTGCGGCAGAGCGTGGACGACAACATCAAGGCGCTGAAGTTCACCGGCGCCGCCATCCGCCGCCTCTTCCGCTCCGAAGGATCGGTGAAGGAGCTGAGCGGCCCGATCAACATCGCGCGCATCGCCGGCGCGACGTTGAAACGCGGCTGGCTCGACTTCATCGGCCTCGTGGCGATGATCTCCCTGCAGCTCGGCGTGATGAACCTGCTCCCGATCCCCGTGCTCGACGGCGGTCACATCCTGATCCTGCTGATCGAAGGCGCCGCCCGCCGCGAGCTCTCGATCCAGGTGAAGGAACGCATCCAACAGCTCGGCTTCGCCGTGATCGCCGCACTGATGATCGTCGTGCTCTACAACGACGTGTTCTCGAACGTGGTGCGGATGGCGAAGGGCTAGGCCGGGCGTTTCGCGAGGCGCAGCGGGGAAACGCGGGCGATGAGCTCGAAGTCGTGATCGTTTTGCAGAAGCGCAAGACCATGGCGAATCGCCGACGCCGCGATCAGACAGTCATGAGCTGAACGTACCGTGTAGCCCGCGTTGCGACACCTTCGGTAGAGCTGGGCCGCCTCTTCGAAGATCTCCACGTCCATCGGCGCGTCGAACATGTGCACACCGAGAAGCGTCTCGCGTGTCGCAAGGAATTGTGCTTCGCTTCGCGCGCCCTGAAGCAACTCCTGCAACACCGGCGGACAGGTTGCGACTTCGTCCCGTCGAATCAGCTCGGCCAGTTCAGGATTCCGCCCGCGGCCATGCTCGATCCAAATGCTGGAGTCAACGAGAACCACGGCTCCGAGCCTTCTCTCGCGGCGCGCGGCGCGCGTTGGAAGTCACGCGGCGTTTGGGAGACTCTTCGATCACCGCTTGTGAATTCGGCCGGATCTCTTCGAGGTATCCCGGCCGGAACGGATCGCCGTCTGCGTACATCTTCTCGAAAGACTTCTTCAACTTCTCTCGGCGAACCAACTCCGCGAGAGCCCGATTCACGGTCCCCGAATACGTCCGCTCTCCCGTCACGCGTCGCGCCTGTTCGAGCAACTCCTCATCGACCGCAACATTGGTGCTCATTACGGAGAGTGTATCAGCCCGTCCGCAGCATCGTCTTGCGCAGTAGGTCGAGTGCGGTCTGCGTCGAGAACCACTTCACGATCGTCCGCGGCCCTTGCCAGAAGAGCTTGCGGTGCTCGACGTCCGTCGGCGTCGCCACGGCGATGTGCACCGTGCCGACGGGTTTCGTCGGCGTGCCGCCGGTCGGGCCGGCGATGCCGGTGATGCCCACGCCATAGGTCGTCCCGAAGCGTTCGCGCGCGCCGCGGGCCATTGCGATCGCCACCTCCTCCGACACCTCTCCGTGCGCCGCGATCAGCTCCGACGGCACGCCGACGAGCATCGTCTTCGCCGCGCCGGTGTAGCAGACCGCGCCGCCCATGTAATACGCGGAGCTGCCGGAGATGTCGGTGATGCGCGAGGAGAGCAAACCGCCGGTGCACGACTCGGCAGTCGCGAGCGTCTCGCCGCGCGATTTCAGCAGGCGGCCGACGACGGCTTCGAGTGTGTCGTCGTCGTAGCCGAAGACGCGGTCGCCGAGGAGGTCGAGGAGCTCGCGTTCGCGGATGGCGAGGAGGTCGCGCGCGGTGGCCTCGTCGCCGTTCGCCGCGAGGTGGATCTCGATCGCCGACGGCGACGCGAGAATCGTCACCGGCGGTTCATCGGCATGCGCCTCGTAATACGGCTTCAGCTTCTCTTCGACGCCCGACTCGGTGATCCCGGCGATCTTCAGCACGCGCCGCCAACGCGCCTGCCCGCCGCTGCGTTCGTGCAGCCAGGGACGAAAGTACGTCGCGAGCATCCACTCCAGTTCGTGCGGCACGCCGGGGAAAACCCAAACGTGTTTGCCACGCACTTCGAGATGGAAGCCGGGGGCGGTACCGCGTTCGTTCGTCAGCGTCTGTTGCCCGACGAACACCATCGCCTGGCGCTTGTTGACCTCCGGCATCTTCCAGCCGCGTTGCGCGAACCGCGCTTCGATGCGGTCGACGATCGCCTGATCGAGCACGAGGTCCAGGCCGAGGGCGCGGGCGAGTGCCTCACGCGTCATGTCGTCTTCGGTCGGCCCGAGGCCACCGGTCGTGATCAAGACGTCGACCTGGTCGAGCGAGAAGCGGATCTCGTTCACCAGCTCTTCGAGGCGATCGCCGACGACCGCCTTGCGGATGACGGCCGATCCGTACTCTTCGAGCGCGGTGGTGACCTTGAGGGAGTTGGTGTCGAGGCGGGTCGGCCCGAGCATCTCCGAGCCGACGGCAATGATGGCGCAGTTCATGCGCGCGATGTTAGACCACCGCGCTTTCCAGCTCTTCCTTCTCTTTGGCCAGCCCTTCCCACTTCGCGTACAGCAGGTCGATCATCGACTTGATGTCCGCGTTCTGGGCCTGGATCTTCTTCGTCCGGTCACCGTCGCGGTAGACCTCTTCCGAACAAAGCAGCAGATCGTTGCGCTCGCGTTCCCGTTCCGCCGACGCGATCCGCTCCTCGAGCGCCGCCACTTCCTCGTCGATCTTCCGGATGCGTTTCTCGCGCTTCTTCTGCTCCGCTTTCTGATCGGCGGAAACTTGCGGCTTGGACGGCGCGGCCGCGGGCTTCGGCGGCAGCTCCGGCTGCGAATGCCGCACGGCCGCTTTCGGCTGATGCAGCACTGGCGTCGCGGCGCCGGCCTTGAAGCGGTCCACGAGATCGCTGTAGTTGCCCGAGTAAACCTCGCCCTCGCCCTCTTCGACGAGGATCACGTTCTCGGCTACGCGGTCGATGAAATAGCGGTCGTGCGACACGACGATCAGCGCGCCGGTGAACCGCTCCAGCGCCTCTTCGAGCGCCTCGCGCGTGTAGACGTCGAGATGGTTCGTCGGCTCGTCGAGGAGCATGACGTTGCCGCCGACGTACATGATCTTCGCCAGCGCCAGGCGGCCCTTCTCGCCACCTGACAGATCGCGCGTCTTCTTGTGCACGTCGTCGTCGAAGAAAGAGAACTGCGCCAGGTAGCTGCGCACCTCTTCTTCGGTCTGGTTGTGATCGAGATTCCACACCTCGTCGATGACGTTGCCTTTCGGATTGAGGTCGCCGAGGGTCTGGTCGTAGTAGCCGACCTGAACGTTGTGGCCGTAGGTCACGCTTCCCGCGACGGCGGGCAGACGGCCGGCGAACGTCTTGAGCAGCGTCGATTTGCCCGAGCCGTTCGGGCCCATGATCGCGTAGCGTTCGCCGCGGCGGACGGAAAGGCTGAAGTTCTCGACGACCGTGCGTCCGGGATAGCCGGCGGCGAGACGATCGGCGGTCAGGGCGACGGCGCCGGAACGCGGGCCGGCGTCGAGCTTGAAGTTCGCAAACGTCTCGTCCGTCTCCGGCCGCTCCAACTCATCCAGCTTGCCGAGCATCTTGCGGCGCGACTTCGCCTGCTTCGTCTTCTGGCCGGCGATGTTGCGGCGGATGAACTCCTGCGTCTTCTCGATGTAGTCCTGTTGCCGCTCGAAGTCCGCGGCCATCTTCTCCATCCGCTCGCTGCGCAGCTCGAGGAAGCGCTCGTAGTTGCCGTTGTACTCGAGCAGCTTGCCGTGCGCGAGCTCGATGATCTTCGTCACCGTGCGGTTGAGGAACGTGCGGTCGTGGGAGATGAGGAGGTAGCTGCCGTTGAACGACTGCAGGAACTCTTCGAGGAACTCGATGCCGCGCAGGTCGAGATGGTTCGTCGGCTCGTCGAGGAGCAGGAGGTCGACTTTCGTCAGGAGCGCGCGGGCGAGCATCGCCCGATTCTGCTGGCCGCCGCTGAACTCGGCGATCGGCCGCTCCCAATCGCGTTTGTCGGTGAAGCCGATGCCGGTCAAGACGCGCTCGACTTCCGCGTGACGCGTGTAGCCGTCGGCGTGCTCGAAGTCGTGCTGCAGCTCGGCGTATTTTTCGAGGAGGCGTTCGTGATCGGTGCGCGTGGTGTCGGCGAGGTCGTGCTCGATCGCGCGCATCTTCCGCTCGATGTGAAGCACGTCGCCGAACGCGGTCTCGACG
>JAFAVZ010000065.1 GCA_019242175.1 Acidobacteriota bacterium | reverse complement strand
CGGCGTACTGGGGCGCGCGCGGCGTGCGCGTGAACTGCCTCTGCCCGGGCGGCGTCTTCCACGAACAGGACGAGTTCTTCGTCCGCAACTACTCGGCGCGCACGCCGTTGGGGCGAATGGCGAATCCGGAGGAGATCGCCGCGGCGGCAGTGTTCCTCGCCGGCGACGCGTCCAGCTATATGACCGGCGCGAACCTCGTCGTCGACGGAGGGTGGACGACATGGTGAACGCTCGCGAACGGGCGGCGAAGATCCGCCTAGTGCTCACCGACGTCGACGGCACGCTCACCGACGGCGGCGTTTTCTACGCCGCGGAAGGGGAGCTGCCGAAGCGCTTCGATCTGCGCGACGGCATGGGCGTCGAGCGCCTGCGCAACGCCGGCATCGAGACGGCGTTCATTACTCGCGAGACGTCGGCGAGCGTGTTGCGCCGCGCCGAGAAGCTGAAAGTCCGGGCCTACCTCGGCGTCTTCGACAAACGCGCGGCGCTCGCCTCGATTCTCGAAGAGCACGAGCTCGCACTCGAGGAGATTGCTTACATCGGCGACGACGTGAACGACCTCGCCATCATGGAAGCGATCGCTCCGCACGGACTCGTCAGCGCGCCGGCCGACTGTCAGCGCCAGATTCTGCACGCCGTCCACTATCGCTGCGCGCGGCCCGGCGGCCGCGCGGCATTCCGGGAGTTCGCGGAGTGGCTCATCACAAACCGCAACGGAGGAGACATCATGAGCGCATCCGTCCAGGTCGGGAATCGCATCATCGGAGCAGGGCAGCCGGTTTACGTCATCGCCGAGATCGGCATCAATCACAACGGCTCGCTCGACGTCGCCAAGCGCCTCATCGACGGCGCGGTGCTGGCCGGCGCCGACGCGGTGAAGTTCCAGAAGCGGACGCCGGAGCTCTGCGTGCCCCGAGATCAGTGGGACATCGAGCGCCAGACGCCGAACGGCAAGATGCGCTACATCGAGTACAAGCGCTGGATCGAGCTCAACCTCGATCAGTACAAAGAGATCGACCGCTATTGCCGGGAGCGCAACATCCAGTGGTTCGCCTCCTGCTGGGACGAGCCGTCGGTCGACTTCCTGGAGCAGTTCGCGCCGCCCGTGTACAAGGTCGCGTCGGCGTCGCTGACCGACATCCCGCTGCTGAAGAAGATGAAGGCGACCGGCCGGCCGCTGATGATCTCGACCGGTATGTCGACGCTCGACGAGATCCAGGCCGCGGTCGACACGATCGGAACCGACAACCTGATGATCGCGCACGCCACGTCGTCGTACCCGTGCCCGCTCGAAGACCTGAACCTGCGGATGATCGACACGCTCCGGACGATGTACCCGACGTGCCCGATCGGCTACTCCGGCCACGAGACCGGCCTCGCCCCGACCTGGGCCGCCGTGACGCTCGGCGCGACGTTCGTGGAACGCCACATCACGCTCGACCGCGCGATGTGGGGCACCGACCAGGCCGCGTCGGTGGAGATCGTCGGCTTCGTGCGCCTCGTCGGCAACATCCGCGACGTGGAACGCTCGATGGGCGACGGCGTGAAACGCGTCACGGAGACGGAGATGCAGCAACGGAAGAAGCTGCGGCGGGTGGCGGGCGACGTGTCGGTGAACGCCTGAAAACGTGGGAACCGGCTTCAGCCGGTTCCGGGGCGGGCTGAAGCCCGCCCCCACGTTGCCCGGTGCAAACCGTCGCCGTCTCGACGGAAGCCGCTGCGCGATGGCCGCGAGTACGCGAAGCCTCGTGAAGGCTTCGCCAACGAACGCAGCGGGCCGTGCCCGCCGGGAGCACGGTTTGCATCTCCGCCCGCATGACTCTCCCGCCCTGCTACACCCCTCCCGACGAAGAAGACGAACGCGCCGCGGGGCATACGCGGCGGGCGTTCATGCTCGGCTCGGCTGCTGCGGCGGCGGGCGTCCTCGTCGCGCCGCTCGTCCAGGGTGCGCCGGCGGCGGCCGAGGGCGCGAAGGCCGCGCCGGTCAACGCCACGAAAGTCGCGTTGGACGTCAACGGCAAAGTGCACGAGCTCAGCCTCGATCCGCGCACCACGCTCCTCGACGCGTTGCGCGAGAATCTCGACCTCACCGGCACGAAGAAAGGCTGCGACCAGGGCGCATGCGGCGCATGCACAGTCCTCATCGACGGCCGGCGCTACAACTCCTGTCTCACCCTCGCCGTGATGCACGAGGGAAAGAAGATCACCACGATCGAAGGGCTCGCGGCCGATGGCCGGCTGCATCCCGTGCAGGCCGCGTTCATCCGCAATGACGGATTCCAGTGCGGCTACTGCACGCCGGGCCAGATCTGCTCCGCCGTGGCGCTGCTGAAGGAAGGGCATGCCGGCAGCGACGCAGAGATCCGCGAATGGATGAGCGGCAACATCTGCCGCTGCGGCGCCTACGAAGGCATCCTCGCCGCGGTCAAGGAAGCGGCGAAGAACGGAGGCGGCAATGCAACCCTTTGACTTCGCCCGCGCGAAAGACGTCGACAACGCGCTCGCCGCCGGCGCGAAGCAAGGAGCGAAGTTCGTGGCCGGCGGCACGAACGTCGTCGACCTGATGAAGTGCAACGTCGAGCAGCCGGCGCATCTCGTCGACATCAACGGCCTCGCGTTCGGGGCGATCGAGGCGGTGAACGGCGGCATCCGCATCGGCGCGCTCGCCCGGATGAGCGACGTTGCGGCGCATCCGCTCGTGCAGGACCGCGCGCCGGCGATCTCCCAGGCGCTGCTCCTCAGCGCGTCGCCGCAACTGCGCAACGCCGCTTCGATCGGCGGCAACCTCATGCAGCGTACGCGTTGCACGTACTTCCGGGAGTTGACCTGGACGCCGTGCAACAAGCGCAATCCCGGCAGCGGCTGCTCCGCTCTGGATGGCGAGAACCGCATGCACGCCATCCTCGGCACCTCCGAGCATTGCATCGCGACGCATCCGTCCGACCTCGCGGTCGCCGTCGCCGCGCTCGACGCCGTCCTGACTCTGCGCGGTCCGGCAGGGGAGCGGCAGGTGCCGGTTCTCGACTTCCACCTCCTGCCCGGCGCGACGCCGCAACGCGAGCACGCGCTCAAGCACGGCGAATTGATCACCTCCGTCTTCATCCCCGACGCGCCGCACGCGCGGCGTTCCTCGTATCTCAAAGTCCGCGACCGAGCCTCGTACGAATTCGCCCTCGCCTCGGCCGCCGTGGGCCTCGAGCTCGACGGCGGCACGATCCGCTCCGCGCGCGTCGCGATGGGCGGCGTCGGGACGAAGCCGTGGCGAGCGAAAGCCGCCGAACAGGCGCTCGTCGGACAACGACCAAGTACGGATCTCTTCCATCGCGCTGCCGACGCCGAGCTGAAGGCGGCGAGGGGTCACGGACAGAACGACTTCAAGATCGAGCTGGCGAAACGGACGCTCGTCCGCGCGCTGACGGACCTGGCCGGAGGTGCGGCGTGAACGACATCCCGATGATCGGCGAAGGGCGCGATCGCATCGACGGCCGCTCGAAAGTCACCGGCGGCGCGCGTTACGCGGCGGAGCACAATCTCGACAAGATCGTCCACGCGGTCGTCATCAGCGCCACGATTCCCGCCGGACGCATCAAGTCGATCGATGCGGCGGCAGCGAAGAAAGCGCCGGGCGTCCTCGCCGTGCTCTCGCATCTCAACGCGCCGAAGCTGAACCTCACGCCGCCGCCCGCGCCCAAGGCCCAAACGGAAACGCAGGGCAAAGGAAAAGAAGGCGGCGGCCAGCAGCAGGCACAACAACAACAGCAGCAACAGCAACAAGGGAACTTCGCGGAGCCGAAGCTCATCCCCTTCGCCACCGACCAGATCCAATACCTCGGTCAGCAGATCGCGGTTGTCGTCGCCGAGACGCTGGAGCAGGCGACGCACGCGGCGACGCTCGTCAAAGTCACTTATGACGAGATGCCGGCGCGGACCGACATGCGCGCGTTGCGTGGCGAGGCGACCGACAAGGGCTCGACGCAGGCGCCACCGGCGAACAAAGGCGATGCCGATGCGGCGCTCGCATCCGCGGCGGTGAAGGTCGACCAGACCTACACGACGCCTTACCACCATCACAACCCGATGGAGGCGCACTCCGTCGTCGTCCACTTCGACGGCGACAAGATCACGCTCCACGACTCGTCTCAGAACATCTTCGCCTCGCGCGCCACGCTCGCGAAGGCGTTCAGCGTGCCGCGCGAGAACGTGCGCGTGCTCTCGCCGTTCGTGGGCGGCGCGTTCGGCAGCAAAGGCTCGACGTGGCCGCACGTGCTGCTCGCGACCATCGCGTCGAAGGAAGTGAAGCGCCCGGTGAAACTGTGGCTGCCGCGCAAGCAGCTCTTCTTCACGAACGGCCATCGCCCCGAGACCGAGCAGCGCGTCGCCCTCGGCGCGAACGCCGACGGCAAGCTCGTCGCCGTCATCCACGAAGGCGTGAGCCAGGGCAACCGCGTGTCGGACTACAACGAACGCTTCACCCGTCCGACGCGGATGCTCTACGCCTGCGACAACATCCGCGTGGCGAACAAGATCGTCGAGCTGAACGTCTCCAGCGGCACGTACATGCGCGCGCCGGGCGAGAGCCCCGGCCTCTTCGCGTTCGAGTCGGCGATGGACGAGCTGGCGTACGCGCTGAAGATCGATCCGATCCGCCTGCGCGTCATTAATCACGCCGACGAAGATCCGATCGAGCACAAGCCGTGGTCGAGCAAGTCGCTCAAGCAGTGCTACGAACAAGGCGCCGCGCGTTTCGGCTGGTCGCGCCGCACTCCCGAGCCGCGCTCGATGCGCGACGGCCGCCTGCTCATCGGCATGGGCATGGCCACCGCGACATATCCCGCGCATCGTTCGCCCGCGTCGGCGCGAGCAAAGATGAATGACGATGGCAACGTCGTCGTCGCGATCGGTACGCACGAGATGGGGATGGGCACCGCCACGGTGATGCAGCAGCTCGCCGCCGAAACGCTCGGCGTTCCTTACGAACGGGTACGCTTCGAGTACGGCGACACGACGCTGCCCCAGGCGCCGATCTCCGCCGGCTCCATGACCGCGGCCAGCGTCGGCACCGCCGTCTATCAGGTGATGAAGGAGCTGAAGCGCAAGCTCGTCGAATTGAACGGCGGGCAGGAGCTCGCGTCCGGTGACAGCTACGGCGCGCTACTGCATCGCCATTACCTGCCGAGCGTCGAGGCCCAGGTCGATGCGAAGCCCGATCCGGAAGAGGCGAAGTACGCATCGCACGCGTTCGGAGCCCAGTTCGCCGAAGTCTCCGTCGATCCCGACCTCGGACTGGTGCGGATGCGGCGCATGGTGAGCGCTTTTGCAGCGGGCCGCGTTCTCAACGCCAAGACCGCGCGCAGCCAATACCTCGGCGGCATCGTCCAGGGCATCGGCATGGCGCTGCTCGAACAGACGCATCTCGACAAACGCATCGGCTCGTTCACGAACGTGAATTTCGGCGAGTACCTCGTGCCGGTGAACGCGGACATCCCGCCCATCGACGTGATCATGGTCGAGGAGGAAGATCCGCACGTGAATCCGATCGGCGCGAAGGGGATCGGGGAGATCGGGATCACCGGCGTCGCGCCGGCGATCGCGAACGCGGTTTTTCACGCGACGGGCAAACGCGTGCGGGATCTGCCGATCACGATCGAGAAAGTTTTGTAGCCGAGCCCGCCATCCATCAGTTTTGGGGGTAGGGAAATCCCGCCCCCCATCACTCCTTCAACAGGATGCCCTACATGAGCCTCGGAGACGGCGAGGCGGATCTTTGGTTGCTGCGGCCCGATCAGCTCGGGCCGGAACAGGTCGCGATGGCGGCCGCCGTGATGAATGAGGAGGAGAACGCGCGCCAGATGCGTCTCCGCTACCCTCATTTGCGGCGGGCGTTCACCGTGACCCGAGCCCTCGTCCGCCTGACGCTTTCGCAGTACGCCGACGTCGATCCGGCGAAGTGGAAGTTCGACCGCGCCGACCACGGCAAACCGCGCGTCGCGTCGCCAGGCGGCCTCGACCTTTCCTTCAGCGTCACCCATACGTCCAGCCTGATCGCGGTCCTCGTCGTCAGGGGCGCCGAGGTTGGGGTGGATGTGGAACGGATCGACCGCGAGTTCCGCGTGGAGTCGATCGCTCAACGGTTCTTCTCGCCGCGGGAACAGGCGGAGCTCCTCGCACTCGAAGAGCATCGCCGGGCGCGCCGCTTCTTCCAGCTCTGGACGGCGAAGGAGGCCTACCTCAAGGCCCGCGGCCTCGGCCTGCTGCTCCCACTGGACGGCTTCACGATCTCGTTCGACTTCGCCGAGCGCCCGTCGATCTCGTTCCACGGCATCGTCGATTCCCCCGACGAATGGCAGCTCGAGCACATTGCGGTGGGCGAAGATCACGCCGCAACGATCGCGATCCGCGGCGGCGCCTCGCGCACGCGAACTTTGCGGATGTTCGATGCGTCGGGGCTCTGGCAGATGTCGGCCGCGGCGACGGCGTGAAGATGGTTGCTGGTTGCTAGTTGTTGGTTGCTTGCGTGGCAGCGCAGGAAACTATCATCAGCGCGAGTAGCGAGCTATCAGCGACTTCATCCTCGCGGCGCATCGGCGGCCATTCGCTCGAGCGCCGTGGAGGCCGGCCGTGCAAACACCTCGTCCCATCTGCGTCCCGATTCGATCTCCGCTAGGAGCCATGCACCGATGGTTTCCTGTTCGCTTTCCGGAAGCTCACGTGCTTCTTCGATCGCGCGTTCGAGAAGTTTGCCCATCAGTAGATTTCAACCTCTGACGTTGCTTGCGCGGCAGTGCATGGAACGGTCATCAGCGCGAGCAACGAGCAACCAGTAACCAGCAACTGCCTCTATAATCCCCCCGCTTTGAGCCGCCAGCTGAAAATCTTCTCCGGCCGCGCGCACGAGTCCCTGGTCAATGAGATCTGTGAGCTGCTCGGCGCATCGCCGGGGACGGTCACGCTCTACAGCTTCTCGGACGGTGAGAACTACGTGCAGATCGACGAGAACGTCCGCGGCGCGGACGTCTTCGTCATCCAGCCCACGTCGCCGCCCGTCAACGACAACCTCATGGAGCTCTTGATCATGCTCGACGCATTCAAGCGCTCCTCGGCCAGCCGCATCACGGCCGTGTTGCCGTACTACGGCTACGCGCGGCAGGATCGGAAAGACAAGCCGCGCGTCCCGATCACGGCCAAGCTCGTGGCGGACCTCATCTCCCGCGCCGGCGCGGACCGCGTCCTCACCATCGACCTGCACGCGTCGCAGATCCAGGGCTTTTTCAACATCCCGGTCGATCACCTCTTCGCGGCGCCGGTCATCGTCAAGCATCTGCAGACGCTCAACCTGCCGGATCTCACCATCGTCTCGCCCGACGCTGGCGGCGTCGAGCGGGCACGCGCTTACGCCAAGCATCTCCAGGCCTCGCTCGCGATCATCGACAAGCGCCGCACAGGAAAAAATCAGACCGAGGTGATGAACATCATCGGCGACGTGGCGGGGCGGAATGTGCTCGTCGTGGACGACATCATCGACACGGCCGGCACGCTGATCCACACCGTCGAGGCGCTGCAGATGCACGGCGCGAAGTCGATCTCCGCCTCGTGCACGCACGGCGTCCTGTCCGGGCACGCTTTGCCGCGGATCAATGCCTCGACGCTGCAGCAGGTGATCACCACGAACAGCATGCCGATGGCGGACAAAGAGGCGGAGTGTCCCAAGCTGAAAACGCTTTCCATCGCCGGGCTGCTGGCGGAGGCGATCAACAGCATCCACAACGAGGAGTCGGTGAGCCGGCTGTTCGACATCGAATCGGCCACAAACCACGGGAATAAAGCGGTTTAAACGGCGATTCTGCGGCGAGTCTTCAATTTGTCGAAGGAGCATCTCCACCATGGCTGAGCTGACACTCGAAGTTGTGCGCCGCGAAGGTACGGGCAAGGAATCCGCGGGCAAGCTTCGGCAGAACGGAAAGATCCCGGCGGTCGTCTACGGCGGCCACCGCGAGCCGGTCGCCATCACCGTCGACCGCAAGACGGTCTCGGAACTGATTCAGAAGAGCGAGCACGGCGTGCGCTCGATCTTCCTCCTCAAGATGACGGGGAGTGACCAGCAGCGCCACGCGATGATCAAGGACATCCAGATCAACCCGATGACCCGGCGCATGACGCACATCGACTTCGTGCGCGTGGCGATGGACGAGAAGGTTCGCGTCACCGTCCCGGTCCACACCGTCGGCACCGCGGCCGGCGTCAAAGACGGCGGCATCCTCGACTTCCAGGTGCGCGAGCTCCACGTCGAGTGCCTCCCGAACCAGATCCCGGACACGATCGACATCGACGTCACGTCGCTCACCGGCCACCAGTACTTCCGCATCTCGGACCTCAAACTGCCGGAAGGCGTCAAGGTCCTCGACGATCCGGAGCGCGTGGTCGTCGGCGTGACGCACGCCAAGGCCGAGGAAACCCCGGCCGAGGGTGCTGCCGGCACCGCCGAGCCCGAGGTCATCAAGAAGGGCAAGCCGGAAGAAGAAAAGAAGTAACGTACCTCACATCGAGTCTCCACCTGCGCCCCGCTATGATGCGGGGCGCTTCGTTTTTGGGGAGAGGAGAACCGAATTGAGACTGCTCATCCTCGCCGCGGCGCTCGCGGCCGGCACTACCGTTGCGCAGGCTGCTCTCGAAGTGAAACCGGTGAAGGTGCCGTTCGACGGCAATCCGTCGACGCCCTCGGTCGTCGCGGATCCCGCCGGCGGCTTCGTCGTCAGCTGGACGGACAAGAAGACCTCGTCCCTGAACTTCGCCACGTGGCGCGACGGTCGCTGGTTCCAGCCGCGCACCATCGTCGCCACGAAGCAGCTCGTCATCAGCAACGCGACGTTCCCCTCCGTGGCCGAGGCGCCGGGCGGATGGCTCTTCGCGGCCTGGCAGGAGAAGAGCGGCTCGCACGGTCGCCAGCTCCGCCTCGCGCGCTCCTCGAACGGCGGCGCTACCTGGAGCGCGCCGCTGATGCCTCACCCCGATCTCGTCTCCGAGTTCGGCTTCGCCTCGCTCGTCGGCCGCAAAGATGGCCAGTTCTACGCCGTGTGGCTCGACGGCCGCGGACTCGAGGGCGGGATGGAGGGGAAGGGCGACATGCAACTGCATCTCGCCACGGTCGACGCGAAGGGGAAGGCGACCGACACGCTGCTCGATCCACGCATCTGCGATTGCTGCCAGACGGGGATGGCGATGACGGACGTCGGTCCGATCATCGCGTACCGCGACCGCTCCGCGAACGAGATCCGCGACATCTCCGTCGTCCGCTGGACGGGCACCGCCTGGTCGGAGCCGAAGAGCGTGCACGCCGACAACTGGGAGATTCGTGGCTGTCCGGTGAACGGGCCGCAGCTCGACGCGCGCGGCAAAGACGTCGTGATCGCGTGGTTCACCGGCTCGCAAGGGAAGCCGCGCGTGAACGCGGCGTTCTCCAGCGATGGCGGCGCGACGTGGTCCACGCCGGTGCGCGTCGACGTAGGCGAAACGACGACCGGCCATGTCGACGTCGGCCTGCTCGCGGACGGCTCGGCGGTCGTCACGTGGACGGAAGGGAAGGAGCTGTTCGCCCGCCGCCTCACGCGCCGCGCTGCCGCCTCGCCGCCCATTTCGGTGGCGAAGGAAGTGATGGGAGCTCCGCGCATGGCGATTTCGAACGACAATGTCGCCGTCGCCTGGAGCACCGACAAATCGATCGAGATGGCGACGCTGAAGGTGGTCAACCCGTGATGCGGAAATCGATGATTCTGCTGGCTGCTGCGGCTCTCGTCTGCGCGGCCGGCTGCCGGAAAAAAGAGACTCCTGCCCCGACCCAGACCGCGACGACGACCACGGCCGCAACCGCCACGGCGCGCGGCACGACCGCGCCGCCCCCGCCGCCCGCCCAGACGCCGGCGACGAGCGGCGTCGACGTCGGCTCGACATTGCCTGCCTATACGGCCACGACGCTCGACGGAAAGCCGTTCGATCTCGCGTCGACGCGGGGCAAGGTCGTGCTCGTGAACCTCTGGGCCACGTGGTGCGGCCCGTGCGTGTTCGAGATCCCGGAGCTGGAGAAAGTCCACCAGCAGTTCAACGCGCGCGGCTTCGAAGTGATCGGCGTCAGCCTCGACGAAGGCGCGCCGGACAACGTGAAGCAGTTCGTCGCCGAGCACAAGATGACGTACCCCGTCGTGCTCGATCCGGAAGGGAAGATGGCCAACGTCCTCCAGACGTCGATGATCCCGACGTCGGTCCTGCTGGACCGCAACGGCAAGATCGTCTGGAAAAAGTACGAGGCGCTGACCGGCCCCGACGCGGAGATGGTGAAGGCGATCGAAACCGCGCTGCAGTAGCGCGACGTAACGTGGGAACCGACTTCAGCCGGTTCCAGGCGGGCGGATGGTGAAGGCGATCGAATCCGCGCTGCAACAAAAACGTCGACTCAACATGGGAACCGGCTTCAGCCGGTTTCAGGGCGGGCGGATGGTGAGGCGATCGAAACCGCGCTGCAGTAGTGCGACGTAATGTGGGAACCGGCTTCAGCCGGTTCCAGGACGGGCTTCAGCCCGTCCTCACGTCTTACATTCTCAGCTCAGTGGATCTGGTGCCTTGCGGCGGTCGGGCGTCTCGCGGCTTTGTGCGCGGCGGTCCCGTTGCCGTTGGATGAATTGGCGGATGTTGCGGGCCATCGTCCCGAGCAGGATGCGCATCGGCAGGTATGCCAGCGCGAGCCCGAGCACCAGGGCGACGGCGATGATGAGAAGTGTGATCACTAGGGACATGGGCTAGGCCGTCATCTCGCCGCGTTCGTCGTCCGAGGCGGCGCAGCATTCTTTCACGTGGGATACGAGCTGGCGGATGTCGAAAGGCTTCGAGAGCACCCGGAAGATCGGCCGCGCATCCGCCGCCTCGGCCGCCACCTGCAGGTTCGCGGTCATCACGATCACCCACGGTTTGGGCGCGTCGTGCTCCATCTCGAGGTAGCGAAGGACGCCGAGGCCGTCGACGCGCGGCATCATGAGGTCGAGGAGGACCGTGCCGTACTCGTTGCGCGCGAGCTTCTCGATCGCCTCGAATCCGTCGCGGGCGCTGTCGACCTGGAACTTCTCGCGTTTCAGCACCCGCTCCACCATCTGGCGGATGGCGTCGTCGTCGTC
>JAFAVZ010000492.1 GCA_019242175.1 Acidobacteriota bacterium | reverse complement strand
CCCGTACGCGAGGTGATCACGTTGGTGTTGATCAGCGACGGGTCGACGATCCGTTTCGTGTTGAAGACATTGAGCAGCTGGGCCTGGGCAAAGAGCGCGAAGCGTCCGTAGATCGGACGCGTGTAGTTGACGGAGAGATCCGTCGCCATGCGGCTGTCGGTGCGGAACGCGCCGCGGTCGCTGAAGTAGTAGTCGTGCGTCGTGCCCGCGCCGTTCAGCGTGTAGCCGGGGTTCTTCGGCGTGTCGTGATAGAGGAAGTTCGCGTTGCGGCCGGTGGCGTCGATCGAGCCGACCGCGGAGTAGGCGAAGCCGGAGTCGTACGACTCGAGCGCGGAGATGTTGAAGTTGCCGAGCGGCGTGGTGAGGTCGTAGCCGGCCCACATGCGGAGGCGGTGGCGGCGGTCCTGACCGAGATAGCCTTCCGGACGGCGCTGGGCGTAGTCGAGATACTCGGGGTAGAACAGCTCACCAGGCGTGTTGCGGATCGTCGCCGTGCCCGCGCCCTCCGAGAGGTCGTTGCCGCGCAGCTTCGACCACGTGTAGTTGCCGCCGAACGTCAGCCGGCTCGGCTGCCACTGCGCCTGCAGCTCCACCGCGTCGTACTTGCGGTGCGTGAACTCGTTGTCGTTGACGGTGAGGCTCAGATCGCCCGCGACGTTGTTCGGCGGGATGATGCGCTTCGTCGGGTCGTTGACCTGCCGGGCATAGAAGTCGTGCCACTGGCGATGCACGACGTCGACGCGCGCGAACGCCTTGGGGCCGAGCGTGGTGCCGTAGCCGACGGTGATCTCATCCGTCGACGGCGACTGCAGCTCGTCGAGGAAGCGGCTGCCGTAGCCGGGATACGAAGACGAGAGATAGTTCGTGTTGGTCGTGCCGCCGATCGCTTTGAACCACTGGAGCATCACCGCCAGCGCCTGCGGACCGGTGAGCAGCTGGCCATCGGGCGTGCCGGCCGGATTCACCGCCGGCGCGCGCACGACGGTGCCGTTCGGCAGCGTGACGTCGCGATAAGCCCACGTGAACGTGCCGGGGCTGCCCGCCGCCTGCGCCGTCGAGAGAACATTCGAGCCGTCGGTGATCTTCGCCACGTAACGGGCGAAGCTGGCCGAGACGCGATGCCGTCCGTCGCCCCGCAGGTCGTACATCGCGCCGAGGCGCGGGCTGATGTTGCTGTCGTCGGAGATGAGGTTGCCGTCTGCATCGATCGCGTGGTTCTTGTCCCAGCGCAGACCGAGGTTGAAGGTGAGCTTCGAGTTGACGTCCCAACGATCGTTGAGGAACGCCGCCTTGCTCGACAGGTCGGTGCCGTTCGAGTTGAGCAGGATCGGCTGCCACGTCAGCTGCGTGTTCGTGTCGAAGCGCGGGAAGGCCTTGTTGCCGACGACGATGACGCGCGCGCTGACGATGAAGTCACTGCCCGACTGGTGGTTGTTGACGATGCGCGTCTCGTGGAAGCGATCGCCGCCGGCGACGAGCGTGTGGTTGCCCATCGCCTTCGTGCTCAAAAAGTACGAGACCTTCCCGCCGTAGCCGTCGCTGTTGCGCTCTTCATCGGTGCAGACGCCGCAGAACACCGGAGCGTTCATGCGTGCGGAGGAGACGCTGTCCTGAATCCACGTGCCGCGCTCGAAGTCGGTGAAGCGTCCGCCGCTGTTCTTGAACGCGTACTTTTTGTCCGACCACTGCAGCTCGCCGAGGAGACTGTTGGTGAAGATGCCGTTGTAGTTCGCGGTGCGGAGGGAGTTGGGAAGGCTGCGCGAGGGAACGATGGAGTCGACGTCGTAGATGTCGGGGAAGAAGTTGTTCGTCTCGTCGTTGGCCACGTCGAGATAGGACGCGACGAGGTTGTGCTTCGCGGTGAGCTGGCCGGTGAGCTTGCCCTCGTAGCGCGTTTCATCGAAGCCGTTCACGAACGGGATGCTCGTGAAGACGGTGGAGCGCTGCACGCTCGTCTTCGCCGTGCGGCCGGCGCCGAAGAACCAGAGGCGATCGCGGATGATGCGTCCGCCGAGCGTGGCTTCGTAGACGGAGTTGACCTTGTCCGCCGGATCGATCGTGGCCAGCGGCGCGCGGTCGGTCCAGGCCTGGTTCGTCAGCGAGTCGCGCAAGGAGCCGGTGAACTCGTTGCCGCCGGACTTGGTGAGCGTCGAGACGACGCCGCCGGTGAAGCGGCCGTACTCGGCAGAGATGCCCGCGGTCAGGACGGTCGTCTCCTGGATCGCGTCTTCGATGAAGAGGTTGTGCGGCTGGCCGCGCAGGTTCTCGTTCACGACGACGCCGTTGACGAGGAAGACGTTGTCGTAAGAAGGTCCGCCGGAGATCGTGATCTGGTTGTTGACGCCGTTCGGGTTGACGCCGGGAGCGAGGAGGACGGTCTGCCGGATGTTGCGCGCCACCGGCAGTTTGTCGATCTGCGAGCCGGTGAAGTTCGCGCCGACCTGCGTCGTCTCCAGCACCGCCGGAGCCGCCGCCGTCACCGTGATCGCCTCGGTCACCGCGCCGAGCTTCAGGTCGGCATCCGCGCGGGCGGGCTGGACGAGGCTGACCGTCACTTTCTTCGTGACGGGCGTCATCCCTTCCAGCGTCATCTGCACCGTGTAGAGGCCGGGCGGAACCGCGCCGAAGGTGAAGCCGCCGCCATCGCCCGTGACGCTGGTGCGCGTGCCGAGCAGGGCGGGAGACGAGATCGTGACCGTGACGCCCGGCAACGGTTTGCCTTCCGTGGTCACGGTGCCGAAGAGGGTGGAGGTGGTGGCTCCGGTCTGCGCGAAGAGCGCGGTCGCGACAAACAGCAGGAGCATGGTCAGGAAAAGGGAACGCCTTCTTACTCCCATCTTTCTCCTCCTAAATTGTTGGGGAACGAGGAGGAAGAGTGCAGTCCGGAGGCCATGGCGGGCGCGACCGTAAGTGCGTTTCTGACCGTGAGTTGGCTGGGGATGGGTCAATCGTGAGACTTGTGAATATCCAAAGAGTTGTTTTTCGAATTCACGAAGTTGTAGCCATTCTGTAACTGAACGAACGTTCGGTTTGCCCGGTTCGGTCCCTCTCTTCTTAGATTTGCGCATGAGCCGGACGGCCGAACCATGAGCGTTTCTCTCGCGCTCACGCTGACCGCCATCGCGGTGCTCGTCGCCGAGCTGGTGCTCTCCTGGAGGTGGAGCCGTTTCTATTACACGGTCGGCCTGCCGGTCTTCATCCGCACCGTGGAGACGCTGGGACCTCTGCAGTCTCTGTCGCTACCGGATCTTGCCCGCAGCACAGCCAGCGCCGTCGGCACTCCCTACGTCTTTCAACCTCTCGGACCCGACGCGATCGCGTTCCGCGAAGCCGGCGGCTTCTTCCACTACACGCCGGCGATGCGCGGCGTGATCCGCCGCCGCGAAGGGGAGCCGGTCATCCAGGTCGTGGGCTTCGCGAACTGGACGATGATCGTGACCATCGCGTTCCTCGTGCTCGCTCTCTGAAAGTTGTTTTTCAGCGTCGCGCCCTGGCTCTTCGGCACATGCGCGCTCGGCTACTTCCTGCAGGCGATCCGGTACGCACGGCTGGCGAGGGAGGTGCGGCGTCAGGTTGCGCCGCAGTCTTCATTGCAAGGCTCACCGTGACTTCGTCGACGATCTGCCGCATCTAGCAGTGAATCAGCAATGCCGACGCGAGCAGACGCGGAAGCGCGAGCATGCCCGCGAAGAAGAGATCTCCGCCGGCATTGGGGAACAACGCGCCCGAGATCAGGAGGACCGGCAACCCGCCGCCCACCCGGCCACGGCGCGGGAAGCGCCGAAGCCGAGTGCGCGGAGAACGGGACGGGCGCGCAGCGTCGCGCGCCAGGTCGCCGCCCCGCCGAGCGCGCAGTAGCCCACGCCCTTGATGGCGCTGAAGGCGACCGGGTTCGGAAGGTACGGCATGTCTCTTATCGACTCAGCTGGCGATAGCGGATGCGGTGCGGCTGGTCGGCATCCGCGCCGAGGCGTTTGCGTTTGTCTTCTTCGTACTCGCTGAAATTGCCGTCGAACCAATACACCTTGCTGTCGCCTTCGAACGCGAGGATGTGCGTCGCCACGCGATCGAGGAACCAGCGGTCGTGGCTGATCACGATCGCGCAGCCCGCGAACGTCTCCAGCGCCTCTTCGAGCGCGCGCATCGTGTTGACGTCGAGGTCGTTCGTCGGCTCGTCGAGGAGGAGCACGTTCGCCCCTTCCTTGAGCATCTTCGCCAGATGCACGCGATTGCGTTCGCCGCCGGAGAGGTTGCTGACCTTCTTCTGCTGATCGGATCCGGAGAAGTTGAAGCGCGCGACGTAGGCGCGGGAGCTCATCTCGCGGTTGCCGAGCTGCACGAGGTCGCCGCCGCCGGAGATCTCTTCGAAGATCGTCTTGTTCGGATCGAGCGCGCGGTTCTGATCGATGTACGCGAGGCGCACGGTGTCGCCGACGCGGATCGTGCCGGTGTCCGGCTGATCCTGGCCGACGATCATGCGGAAGAGCGTCGTCTTGCCGGCGCCGTTCGGGCCGATCACGCCGATGATGCCGCCCGGCGGCAGCTGGAACGTCATCCCTTCCATCAGCAGCTTCTCGCCGTACGCCTTGTCGACGCCGTTCGACTCGATGACGACGTTGCCGAGGCGCGGGCCA
>JAFAVZ010000346.1 GCA_019242175.1 Acidobacteriota bacterium | reverse complement strand
GACGGCATCGGCGGGATGTTACGCGAGAATGAGATCGCCCGCGCTCACGGTGGTGACCGCTTCGCCATGCCGCAGCAACGCGCGGCCGTGCCCGTCGATCCCGATCCAGCCGCCGCTGAACGTTCGCTCGCCGATGACGCAGGTGATGCGGTCGCCGGGCTGATGAACGGCGAGGCTGCGCCACTCTTCGAGCACGCGTTCGCGATCGAGCGGCAGCGCGAGGCGCGCGTCGACGTGCTCCACGAATGCGGTGGTCGCCTGGTCGATGTCGTGGAACGGATGCTTCGCCGTTTCGCGGATCGACGTGGCGTTTGGGCGCCGCTCGTCGACGACCGGTTCGACGTTCACACCTGTGCCGATGAGCAGGTACGCGCGCTCTTCCTGAATGCGCGCCTCGATCAGGATGCCGGCGATCTTCTTGCCGCCCACGAGGACGTCGTTCGGCCACTTGATGCGCGCGTCGATGGCGAACACTTCGCGCAGATAGCTGGCGACGATGTTCGCCATCTCCAACGGTACGAGCGCGAGATCGCTCACCGGTTTCGTGAGGAGCGTCGTGGCGTAGATGCCCTTGCCCGCTGGCGACGACCACGAACGCTCGTTGCGTCCGCGGCCCGCCGTCTGTTCGCGTGCGACGATCATCGCCTGCGGCAACGACAGCTCGTTCTCGATGCACTCGTTCACGACGAGCCGCGCGACGAGGTTCGTCGACGAGACGCGCGGGATCACCGCGAGCGACTCGAGCACGCGGAGGTTGGGGATGATGTCGCGAGTTTTCATCATTCGAAAACGTAGGGCCGGCTCTCCAGCCGGCCCAATATCGACGCTGGGCCGGCTGGAGAGCCGGCCCTACATTCTCTAGTTCTTCTCCAGCTTTTCGATTCTGGCGAGGAGCTCCGCGCGTTGCGCCTGCGCGCCGGCTACGATCGCGGGCGGCGCGTTCTTCACGAACTGTTCATTCGCCAACCGCGTCTCCACAGCCGCGAGCTCCTGCCGCGCCTTCTCCAGATCGCGTTTCGCTTTCTCCAACTCCTCGGCGGTCACGACTTTCTCCGGCAGCTCCACGGCGATGGCAATGCCGTTCACCGCGTCCTGGAAAGCGCCGGCCGGAGCCGCCACATTCACATGCACCTCGGAAAGCCGAGCGAGCTCGATGAGGAGATACGAGTATTCCTGGAAGAACCCCGCGTCGCGATCGCCGTCGTGCGTGATGTAGAGCTTGAAGCGATCTTTCGGCGTGAAGCCCTTCTCCGCGCGCAGATTGCGGATGCGCGAGATCATCTCCCGCATCGTGTCGAGCAGCCGTTCCGCATCGCTGTCGGCCAGCTCCTCGGCGTACACCGGATACGGCGCGACCATGATCGACGGCTCCACGCCGCCGAGCTTCTGCCAGATCTCCTCGGTGATGAACGGCATGAACGGATGCAGCAGGCGCAGCGAACGGTCGAGCACTTCGAGGAGCACGCGCTTCGCGTTGCTGCGGTCCCGATCCGAGCCGTGCTTGCCGAGCAGCACCGGCTTCGCCATCTCGATGTACCAGTCGCAGAAGTCCTTCCAGAAGAACTGGTAGATCAGGTTCGACGCCTCGTCGAAACGGAACGTCGCAAGCGCGCGGTTCACATCGAGCGTCGTTTCGTTGAGGCGGGAGAGAATCCAACGCTCGAGGAGACCGAGGTCGTCGACGTCGATGCGCTTGGCGTCGCGCAGCTCGAGGTCGAGATGCATGAGCGCGAAGCGTGAGGCGTTCCAGAGCTTGTTCGCGAACGCCGAGTAGCCCTGCATGCGCGCCTCGGCGAGCGGGATGTCGCGGCCGGAGGTGAGGATGGCGAGCGTGAAGCGCACGGCGTCTGCGCCGTACTTTTCGATCACGTCGAGCGGATCGATCACGTTGCCCTTCGTCTTCGACATCTTCTGGCCGTGCTCGTCGCGCACGAGGCCGTTGAGGAAGACCTGCTTGAACGGCGCCTTGCCGGTGAAGCGCAGGCCGAACATGATCATCCGCGCGACCCAGAAGAAGAGGATGTCGAAGCCGGTGATGAGCGTGTCGGTGGGATAGAAGGTCTGGAAGTCCGGCGTGTCGTCCGGCCAGCCCATCGTCGAGAAGGGCCAGAGGCCGGAGGAGAACCACGTGTCGAGCACGTCGGTTTCCTGGCGGATCTCGGTCGAGCCGCACTCCGGACACGTGGTGACGTCGTCCTCGCTCACGATCATGTGATCGTTCGCGCAGTAGAAAGCCGGGATGCGGTGGCCCCACCACAGCTGGCGGGAGATCGTCCAGTCGTGGATGTTCTCCATCCAGTTGAAGTACGTCGACTCCCACGACTGCGGCAGGATCGCGATCGTGCCGTTGCGCACGGCGTCGAGCGCCGGCTTCGCCAGCGGCTCGATCTTCACGAACCACTGCCGGGAGATCATCGGCTCGATGTCCGTGTCGCACTTGCCGTGCACGCCGACGGCGTGCTGGTAGTCCTTCACGTCGGCGAGATTGCCGTCCTCTTTCAACCGCGCCACGACCTGCTTGCGCGCGGCGAAGCGGTCGAGGCCTTCAAAGTCGGCGCCGGCCTCGCGCGTCATGCGGCCGGTCTCGTCGATGACCTGCATGCGCGGGAGGTTGTTGCGATTGCCCGCCTCGTAGTCGCTCTTGTCGTGCGACGGCGTGACCTTGACCACACCCGTGCCGAACTCGGGATCGACGAGGATGGCGTCGCCGATGATGGGAATGCGACGGCCGACGATTGGCAGGATTGCTTCCTGGCCGATGAGGTCTTTGTAGCGTGCGTCGTCCGGATGCACGGCCAGCGCGGTGTCTCCGAGCATCGTCTCCGGACGCGTGGTGGCGATCGTCAGCTTGCGGTCGGTGCCGGCGACGGGGTAATCGACGTGGTAGAGCTTCGAGTTGAGCTCGCGGAACTCGACCTCCACATCCGAGATGGCCGTCTGGCAGTTCGGGCACCAGTTGACCATCGCCAGGTCGCGGTAGATCAACCCGTCGTTGTAGAGCGAGACGAAGACGTGGCGCAC
>JAFAVZ010000302.1 GCA_019242175.1 Acidobacteriota bacterium | reverse complement strand
CTGAAAAACCGATACCCCTCCCTCACAGCCTCCCCGTACGCGTGGCGGATCGTCTCGGTGCCGGCGAAGGCGGAGACGAGCATCAGGAGCGTCGACTCGGGGAGGTGGAAGTTGGTCAACAACTTGTCCACGGCGCGGAAGCGGTAGCCGGGGGTGATGAAGATCGCGGTCTCGCCGCGGCCGGCGGGGAAGCCGGTCTCGGTGATGGCGCTTTCCAGCGTGCGGACGGACGTCGTACCGACGGCTACGATCTTGCGGCCGGCGGCGCGGGCGGCGTTGAGGCGGGAGGCGGCGTCGGGGGAGATCTCGTAGCGTTCGGAGTGCATGCGGTGCTCGGCGATGTCGTCGACTTTCACCGGCTCGAACGTGCCGATGCCGACGTGCAGCGTCACGCGCACGATCTCCACTCCGCGGGCGGCGATCTCGTCGAGGATCGCGGGCGTGAAGTGCAGGCCGGCGGTCGGTGCGGCGATCGCGCCGCGTTCGGCGGCGAAGATCGTTTGGTAATCGGCGAGGTCGGAGGCGCGCGGCGTCGGGCGGGCGATGTACGGCGGCAACGGCATCACGCCGATGCGTTCCAGTTCCGCGATCTCGCCCTCGAACCGCACCACCACCGTCCCCTCACTCTTCTCCAAGACCTCGGCGGTCAAGGCATCGGAGAACGTGAGGACGTCGCCGGCGCGGACGCGTTTCGCGGGGCGGCACCACGCCTCCCACGTCATCGGCTCGCGTTCGCGCGTGAGGAGGAGCTCGATCGGATTCTTCATCTGCCCCTTCGGCCTGGCGAAGAGGCGCGCCGGGATCACGCGCGTGTCGTTCACGACGAGCACGTCGGTCGGATCCAGGCGTTGCGGGAAGTGGGCGAAGACGTCGTGCTCGATGCGGTCGGGCGGCGTGACGACCATCATCCGCGAAGTTCCGCGCTCGCGCGGCTCCTGCGCGATCAGCTCGCGCGGCAGGTCATAGAAAAAATCGGATCGCTTCACTCACCTACAATCAAATCATGATCCGGCAAACCATGATCCAGGCCCGCGTCATCACCTGCAGCGATGGCGCCTTCCACGGCAGCCGCGTCGACAAGTCCGGCCCCGCCGTCCGCGCGCTCCTCGAGGGGAACGGCTACGCGGTCGATCTCGTCACCGTCGTGCCGGACGACGTCGACGAGATTGCGACGGCGATCGAGAACGCGGTCGGCGACGGCGCGCGGCTCGTCGTCACCACCGGCGGCACCGGGCTCGCCCCACGCGACGTGACGCCCGAGGCGACGATGCGGGTGGCGGAACGGGTGGTGCCCGGGTTCGGGGAAGTGATGCGCGCCAAATCGACAACGAAGATGGCCGCGCTCTCCCGCGCCATCGCCGCGACGCGCGGCGGATCGCTCATCGTCAACCTTCCGGGCAGCGTGAACGGCGCGACGGAGTGCCTCAACGCGGTGCTGGAGCTGATCCCCCACGCGGTGGAGCTGCTGGCAGGCGGGCGGGTGGAGCAGCACCCGGGGTGACGCCTAAAACGTAGGGCCGGTTCTCCAACCGGCCCAGCATCGATCATTGGGCCGGCTGGAGAGCCGGCCCTACGTTTTCGCACCTAGCATGGATCGTGCTGCAATGGCGGCATGCAGCTCGGCATCGACGTCTTTCTCACCGCTCACCGCGACCGCCTTCAGGGCGCACGCATCGGCCTTCTCACGAACTACGCGAGCTTCACCGCGAACGGCAAACGCAACATCGACGCGATGCTCGAAGTCGGCGGCTGGCAGTCGCTCACGATCTTCGGACCGGAGCACGGCTACTGGGGCGCGGTGCAGTACATGGAGCCGGACAACGACGGTTCGTACCGCAGCATCCCGATCCGGTCGCTCTACGACGGCACCTCCGGCTACGCCCTCTTCCCCGAGCCGAAAGACATCGCGAGTCTCGACTACCTCCTCGTCGATCTGCAGGACATCGGCGCGCGCTACTACACCTTCTACGCCTCGATGGCGAACTGCATGGAAGTCGCCGCGACGGCCGGCGTCGAAGTCGTCGTCCTCGACCGTCCCAATCCGCTCAACGGCAACGTGATGGAGGGCAATCTCCTTCGCCCGCCGTTCATCGCATTCGTCGGTCAGTATCCGATCCCGAACCGCCACGGCATGACGATCGGCGAGCTGGCGCTCTGGCTGAACCGCACGATCGGCTGCAAGCTGGAGATCGTCCAGATGCAGGGCTGGCGGCGCGCGCAGTGGTGGGACGAGACCGGCCTGGAGTGGACGCATCCCTCGCCGAACATCCCGACGTTCGACACCGCGGTCGTCTATCCCGGCCTCTGTCTCCTCGAAGGAACGAATCTCTCCGAAGGGCGCGGCACCACGCGGCCGTTCGAGCTGTTCGGCGCGCCGTGGCTCGATCCCTTCCGCCTCTCCGACGCGCTCAACGACGTCGGACTCGGCGGCGTTCGCTTCGACCCTTTCTACGCGATTCCGACGTTCCACAAACATGCCGGCCAGCGCTGCGGCATGGCTCGCATCACGGTCACCGATCGCGAGGCTTTCCAGCCGGTGCGTGCGGGATTGTGGGTGATCAAAGTCGCGCGCGATCTCGATCCTGAGAAGTTCGCGTGGGATCCGAAGATGTACGAGTGGGCGAACTGCGCCGCGATCGACGCGCTCGCCGGCACGATCGGGTTCCGCTCGGCGATCGATCTCGAGCAGGACTTCGCGGCGTTCGCCGACGCCTACGATCAGTCGTCGACGTTCGAGAAAGTGGAGCTCGAGGCGTACGCCGATGGAGGTCCGCGTTTGCGCACGTCCGGCCGCCAGGACCGGAACGGCATCGCGGTCCCGGAAGCCTCGGCGTAGACTGCCCGGATGCTGCTTTCGCTCGTCCTCACCCTCCTGCTCGCCGTTCCGGAAGGGACGATCCAGGTCACGAATCCGGCTTGGAAGGACGCGCCGCCGTCGATGCCGAAAGGCGCGAAGATCGCGGTGCTCGAAGGCAACCCGCAACAGAGCGGCACGTTCACGATCCGCCTGAAGCTGCCGGCTGGCAGCAGCGTGCCGCCGCACTGGCATCCGCGGCCGGAGCGCGTCACGATCCTCTCCGGCGAAGCGCAGGTCGGATTCGGCGACAAGGTCGGCAGCGACGTCACCTCGTTCCAGACCGGCGCGTTTTACGTGAACCCGCCCCAGAGCCATCACTACGTGCTCTTCCCCGTCGAGACCGTCATCCAGATCACCGGCGACGGGCCGTGGGAAGTGCATCCGATCGAATGACGATCACCGTCATTCACGAAGACGAGGCGCTCATCTTCATCGACAAGGCGGCGGGCATGGTCGTGCAACGCGGCTACGACGCAGACGAGCCGGTGCTCGTCGAAGAGCTGGAGAAGATCAAAGGGAAGCTCTATCCGCTCCAGCGCCTCGACCGCGGCACGAGCGGCGTGCTGTTCTTCTCCAAACGCTCGGACATCAACCCGAACCTCACCCGCCAGTTCGAGCAGAAACGCATCCGCAAGACGTATCTCGCGCTCGCGGAGGGCGAGCTCGCCGAACGGCAGACGATCGACGCGCCGTTGTTGCGCATCGGCCCGATCTCTTTCGGCGTGCGCGATGGCGGCAAACGCGCGGTCACGCACATCCAGCCGCTCCAGGCCACCCCCAACGCTTCGCTGCTGCGGATCGTTCTGGAGACAGGGCGTACGCACCAGATCCGCGTGCACCTCGCCGCGATCGGCCATCCGTTGGCCGGCGATTGGCTTTATGGTGAGCGAAATGCCGCGCGGCCGATGTTGCACGCGGCGGAGCTGGAGATGACGCATCCTCTGACGAATCAGCCGCTTCGGGTCGCTGCGCCCCTTCCGGAAGACTTTCTGGAAGAGGCCGCGAGGCGGGGCGTCGCCGTCCGGAACGGAGGACGAAACGACTCCTCCGGAGTGCGGCTAAATGCTTGATTCGGTTAGAATAAACGCTGTTCGGCGCCCGTTACGTCGGGCATAGGAGACACGAAGATGAGACTCTGGACGCGAATCGCACTGGTCGTCACGCTGGCCTTCCCGGTCGCCGCGATGGCGCAGTTCAAGGACCTCGACGCGGCGATGTCGAACCTCAACCGCGGCTTCGGCTCCGGCGACGCGCAGGCCATCATGGTCGGGATCGCCGAGGGCGATCAGGTCATGCTGCAGTTCCCGGGTCTGGTCGATCAGAGCGGCTTCTTCGGCCGCGATCAGGCCGCATACCTTCTCGACGGATTGTTCAACAAGGTGAAGCCGACCGGCTTCGAGCAGCAGAGCATCCGCAAGTCGAGCGCCGAGGGGCAGGCGAACATCACCGCCTCGTGGACGGTCACGGCCAACGGCAAGACGGAAGCTCGCGACCTCTACATCACGCTCCGCAACAAGAACGACCGCTGGTCGATCGTTTCGGTGCGCTCGGCGAGCAAGTGAGGTGGGCGGCGAGGGCGGAGGACGGAAGACGCGGCGGTCGCTGATCGCGATCGTCGTCGCGATCGTCACCCTCCTCCTCGCCGCGATTGCCTACGGCGCCGCGCGCTGGCACGCCCGCACCACCTCCCTCGACTTTTCCTCCCACACCAAAGAGCACGTCGCCGACGACGTCGCGCACGTCCGCCAGGAGATCGTCTCCGAGGAAGCCGGCCTCGATGCGGCGGCCGACCGGCTCGAGTCGCAACTCTCCTCTCCCGGCGCGCCGCCCACGCGCATGGAGCTCTTCCGCATGCTGCGCTCCGAGGCTTCGAAACGCGGACGCGGCGCGCGCATCCTCGAGAACGGGCAGCCGATCGCGTGGTGGGGAGAAGACCTCCGCGCGAACGCCGCGCGCACCTACCAGTTCGACGTCACCAATCTCTACATCACCCGCACGCGCACGACCGGGCCGTACGTCATCGAGACGTACCAGCGCATTCCGAACGATCTCGACGAGCAGTCGGCGATCCGCCCCGACATCCACTGGATCGACTCGGCGACGTTCCACGGCGGCTTCCTCCGCCAGGATCCCGGAACGTATCGGC
>JAFAVZ010000048.1 GCA_019242175.1 Acidobacteriota bacterium | reverse complement strand
GGGCGGGGGAGCGGGCAGGAGTCGCCCGGATTCAACCGGCTGCTCGACGTGGGGCAACGGATCTGGCCGCGGTTTCGGGAACTGATCGCAGGACGGAACGTGACGATTCTGGAAATCGAGCGCGCTCCGCGGGAGCATGCGTCGCTGTTCGCGCTCGTGCAGGCAATGCTCGACTACGACGAGGCGTTTTTGAAATGGAGATTCGTGCACATGCGGCTGGCGTTCCGCGTGATCGGCTCGAAGGTGCTGTCGCTCAAAGGAGTGCCCGCGGGACAGCTGGAGCAGGGGACGCGGGAGCCGCTTTTTCCGGAGTTGTGGGATGCGATCTCCGCGCTGACGGCGGAGTTCAAACCGACTTACTGAAGATCTTTTTTCGGCCGGTCGAAACTGTGGTTTCTTTCGGCCTCGGAACGGTGTCGAATGGGCGTTCCGAACCCGTTCTTTTCAGCATCAAACGGAGAGCTAAAACTTTCAGTTTCATCCGTTACGAAGTCGCTTGACGGTGAAAAACCCGATCTGTATATTCGCGGGCCACATTGCCTGACTCGGGCCGGCCAACAGCCTGACGGCGCCTTGCAAAACACTCAGGGAGTTCGAACTTACATGAAGAAAGTGTTGTGCCTTTCTACGGCACTCATTCTGTCCCTTTCGTCCGTCGGATGCAGACAGATCAAGGCGCGCGAGGCCATCCGGGACGGCAACTCGGCATACGAGAAAGAAGACTACAAAGCGGCGCTCGACCAGTACACGCGAGCCCGTTCCATCGACGCCAGCTTCGACGATCTCGATCGCATGATCGGCTACTCGCAGATCGGGCTGTACGTTCCGGACGACAAGAGTCCCGCGAACGAGCAGCACGCCGATGCGGCGATCTCGGAGCTGAGCAACTACCTCAAGAAGCGGCCGAACGACACCATCGCCCGCGACGCGCTGATCAGCATGTATCTGTCGGCGAACCGCACGTCGCAGGCCATCGACTACTTCCGCAACTATCTCCAGACCCATCCCGCCGACCTCGACGCCGTCAAGTCGATCGCCCGCCTCTACTCGACGCAGGGCAACTTCGACGAGTCGCTCAACTGGTACGAGAAGATCACGCTCATCGACTCGAAGAACGCCGAGTCCTTCTACATCCTCGGCGTCGTCTGCTACGAGAAGGTTGCGAAGAATCCTCCGGCGGACAACGCCCAGAAGCTGGCCATCATCGAGAAGGGGAAGGCCGCGCTCACCAGCGCGAGCAAGCTCCGCACGGACTACTTCGAGGCGCTCGTCTATCTCAGCCTCCTCTATCGTCAGCAGGCGGTGATCGAGACCGATCCGGCCAAGCAGCAGCAGCTCGTGGCGGAAGCCAACCGCGTCCGCGACCAGGCAGTGGAGATCGTGAAGAAGCGCAAGGCTGCGGCCGCTGCAGGAGCGAAGAGCTAATGTTCGAAACCACAGTCGTCGAATCGAAGAAGCAAAAGGTCGGTCTCCAGCGGATCATGACCCTGCCGGTCTCGATCGGCCTGCATGCGGTGGTGATCGCGGCCCTGGTCTTCGGCGCTCTCTGGAACGTGTCGTTCCCGACGAACTCGCCGGCGCAGGTGGCGCAGTACAACGTGGCCGCCGCTCCTCCGCCGCCGCCGCCTCCGCCCCCTCCGCCGCCCAAAGCATCCAGCGTGACGCAGGTCGTCAAGCCGGTCGAAGTGCCCAAGGACATCGCCAATCTCGCTCCCACCGTCGTGCCTGAGAAGGTGCAGCCGGCGGCGACCGAGGCGACCAGCGCCGGCGTCGAAGGCGGCGTGGAAGGTGGTGTCGAGGGTGGTGTGGTCGGCGGCGTCGTGGGTGGTGTCGTCGGCGGTGTCGTGACCGACACGCAGCCGCCTCCGCCGAAAGTCGACGCTCCGCTCCGCGTCGGCGGCGACGTCAAGGCGCCGGTCATCATCAGCCGCACCGAGCCGGGCTATCCGGAAGTCGCCCGCAAGGCGCGCATCTCCGGCATCGTCATCGTCGAGTGCATCATCGACAAGAACGGCAACGTGCAGAACGTGCAGGTCCTCAAGCCGCTGCCGTTCGGCCTCGACGCCGCGGCCGCGGAGGCCGTCCGCAAGTGGAAGTTCAAGCCCGGTACCCTCAACGGACAGCCGGTCGACGTCATCTTCAACCTCACCGTCAATTTCAAGCTGAACTAAAACACGACGTCCGGCCGGGTCCGGGCGAATGGAGGGAACTGAATCATGG
>JAFAVZ010000563.1 GCA_019242175.1 Acidobacteriota bacterium | reverse complement strand
TCCCTTTCTTCGGGCCACCGAACGGTTTGCGGGGGCCGCTGTCGTCGCGTTTTGGTCCGAAGCGTCGCGAGTCGGGGCGTGACGACGCGAAGCGCGAGAAAGCGCCGGCTTCGCGTTTCGGGCCGGGGCGTTGCGGACGATCATCCGACCGGGGCGACCGCGGCGGGCGGTCGTCGTTCCGCGCGAACCGTGGCGGGCGGTCGTCGGAGCGGGGGGCGAACCGCGGAGCGCCGAAGCGTTGCGGCGGACGATCGTCCGGACGCGGCGTGAATCGCGGCCGCGGCTGCGGCTCGAAGTCCTCCGCGACCTGGATGTTCACCGGCCGGCCGCGGAACTTCGCGCGCCCGACTTTCTGCAGCACCTGATCGCGATACCGTTCGGGGATCGAAACGTACGTGACGCTGTCCCGGATGTCGATCGGCCCGATCTCGCGGCCCGGCACATCCGCCTCGTTGGCGATCGAGCCGACGATGTCGGCGGGACGGATGCCATCGCGTTTGCCCACGGCCATCGAGAGCCGCACTTTGGGCTCGCGATCGTCGGGACGCCCGGGCGCGCGATCCATCGGGCGGGCGGCGGGACGGTCCGCAGGACGGTCCGCGGCACGGTAAGGCGCCGAGGGCCGTTCGGCAAAGGGCGGCGGTGGCGGAGGCGCGGGAAGGGCGGGCGGCTCGGAGACCGCGATCGGGCGCGCGACGTTGGCCACGCGTGCGGCCGCAGCCGCCACATCCGCCATATCGAACGGTCCCTCCTCGGCGAGCTGGGTCACGACTTCGACGTAGAGATCGAGATCGCCGTCCTTCAGCTCCTTCCGCAGCGTCTCCTTCAACGCGGCGATGCGGCGTTGCGCGACGTCCGCGGCGGTCGGCATCTTCATCGGCTTGATCTGCGTGCCGGTGAAGCGTTCGATCTCGCGCATCATCCGCCGCTCGCGCGGCGTGATGAAGAGCGTCGCGACGCCGCTTCGTCCCGCGCGGCCGGTGCGTCCGATGCGATGCACGTAAGCCTCGACGTCGTACGGCACGTCGTAGTTCACCACGTGCGTGATCTGCTCGACGTCGAGGCCGCGGGCGGCGACGTCCGTCGCCACGACGATCTCGATCTGCCCGCTCTTCAGGCGCCGAATCACGCTCTCGCGCTGCGACTGGTTCATGTCGCCGTGCATCCCGACCGCCGCGTAGCCGCGCGCCTCGAGCTTCTCCGCAAGCTCCGCGGCGCCGGTCTTCGTCCGACGGAACACGATCACGGCGTCGGCCGGCTCGAGCTCCAGGATCTGCGTCAGCACGTCGAGCTTCTGCGACTCGGCGAGCGTGAGGAAGCGCTGCTCGATGGCCGGCGCGGCGAGCCCGCGATGCTCGATCTCGACGCGCACCGGATCGACGAGATGCCGTTGGGCGATGCGCGCGATCGGCTCGGGCATCGTCGCCGAGAAAAGCGCGACCTGCCGCGGCGCGGGCACGAGGCTGAGCATCCGTTCGACTTCCTCGACGAACCCCATCTTCAGCATCTCGTCTGCCTCGTCGAGCACGACCATGCGCACGGCGCTGAGGTCGAGCGTGCCGCGGTCGAGATGATCGATGAGCCGTCCGGGTGTGCCGACCACGATCTGCGCGCCGCGGGAGAGATGCTTCATCTGCTGCACGATCGGCGCGCCGCCGTAGACGGGCAGGATCTGCACCGCGTTCAGCTTCTTCGCGTAGGAGTGCATCGCCTCCGCGACCTGCATCGCCAGCTCGCGCGTCGGCGTCAGCACGAGCGCCTGCGTCTTGCGCGACTCGGGGTTCAAGCGCGCGAGCAGCGGCAGCGCGAATGCGGCGGTCTTGCCGGTGCCGGTTTGGGCCTGGCCGATGAGGTCGCGCCCGTCGAGCAGCGCGGGGATGGTCTTGCCCTGAATCGGCGTCGGCGCTTCGTAGCCGAGGTCGGTGAGGGTGGCGACCAGGGGAGGGGGAAGGCCGAGGGATTCGAAGGTTGCGTCGTCGCTCATGTGCGCATCATCTCCCGAAAGCGGGCCGCGTCGCCGATTCGCGGCAGATTGTTGAACATCACGTAGGCGTCGCCGGCGGCCGGAAGCCAGCCGATGAGCTGCCGCAATTCGGCGTCGCTGTAGACGTGGCGGCTGCCGCTGATGCCGTGCAAACGCCAGTAAGGGAGGCGCGGCGTGAGCGATGGGCGGACGAACGGGTCGACGGCGTGCACGAGGCCGAGCTCCTCGCAAAGGCCGCGGACGAGGTCGTCCGGCCACGGGCCGCGGGGCTCCCACAGCAGCTCGACGCCGGGCGGGCGGTCGATGCCGCCGAAGAAGCGGCGCATGTTCGCGACGTGCTCGTCGGTGGAGCGAAAGCTGGCCGGGCACTGGAAGAGGATGGCGGTCGCGCGGAGGATGCGCGCGCAACGCAGCGTCGTCTGCCACGCGTCGAGCACCGTCGGCGTCCACTGGAACGCGCCGGCCTCGACGCGCTGCTCATCGGTCAGCGGCGTGCGCAGGCGGCGATAAGTGCGGCTCGTGGCGCGGTGCGTGATCACCTGCCAGGCCTTCATCGTGAACTCGAAATCGGGCGGCGCGGAGACGCGCCAGCGTTCCAACGTGCGCGGCTCCGGCGGCTGGTAGAACGTCTGCTGCACCTCGACCACGCCGAAGGTGCGAAAGTACGCGGCGGCGGACATCGTGAAGCCGCAGAGGCCGAGCTTGATCATCGCCAGGCGGTGTTTGCGAGGCTGCTACCATGTCGCCCCATGACGCAGCGATTCGACATCCTCTCCCGCAGCGAGAGCGGGCTGCACTACGTGCGCGAGAAGCGCGGCGGCATCATGCGCGTGTTGTCCGACGACGAGCTGGCCGGCTTCGACGATCCGAAGCCGTGTCCCGAATGCGCCGAACAGTTCGGCTGCGAGCACTTCAATTGCGCCGGCGAGCCGATGTTGACCGAAGCGGAGATCGAGTCCGAGGTGCCGAAGGAATGGCTCAGTTTCGCGCGCGACTACGGCATCAGCCGCGCCGATCTCCAACGCTTTCCGCAGCTCGAAGAGCACGAAGGCGAGTGGCGCGTGAGGCCGGACGTGACGAACGCCGACCTCCGCACCCGCGAGCTGGCGCTGCTGCTCAACGACTCGCGCTGATCCGAACGCGACCGACTCGTCAACCGGTGCGGGCACGGCCCGCCGCACTTGTTGGTCAAGCCTTCACGAGGTTTCGCGCTCGCCAACCTTGGCGAAGGGATGACATCTGCAGGTGTCCTCCTGAGGCGCGTAGACGCCGAAGGATCCGTACCGATCTCGAGCTGCGCCGCAAGGTACGGATTCTTCGGCGTCTACGCGCCTCAGAATGACACTCACAGCCCTTCTCGCTCGTATCGATAGCGCGCCCGTTCGTTCTCCCTGGTCATGTACTTCATCGCCAGCTCGTCGGCGGCCGGTGAGCGGAAGTAGGCGAGCGCCTGCGCGCAATCGGCGGCATCCTCCCGTTTCTCCAGCACCTTGGCGATCGTCGGCAGCGCGCCTTCTTCGTGCTGCTCGCCGAGGAGCATGATCGCCATCACGACGAAGTTGGAATCGTCGATCTCCAACGCGCGCAACACCAACGAGCGTCCGCGCGGATCGCGGCCCGCTTCGAAGAAGTCACTCCACAATGCGTTGATGTACTCCTCTTCCGGATAGTCGTGCTCCGCGCAATACGCCTCGAGCTGCGCCTTCGCCTCCTCTCCTTGCGCGCTGAAGCGGAGAAGGTTTTCGGCGTTCGTCTGCAGCTCGTTCCAGATCGCCGAGTCGTTTGCGAGCTTGCCGAGGAGGGCGCTGGCGATGCGGGCCCGCTCGCTCCAGACGGTGGTCGTCGCGTGCCGTTGCCGCAGCAGGTCGATCGCCGAGCGATCGTTTTCCTTCGCCGACCGGATCAACGCGGAGTTCAGCTCGTAGTCGGCGCAACGCGGCTGGTCCCACGGCGTCGCCGGCGCATCCGCGCTGCACGGCGTGTTTGCGATCGGCATCGCGCACTCCGTCGGCTGCATTTTCAATTCTGCGTCGATCGTCGCGATGCCGTCGTTCACCTCGACGGTCTTGCGCGCTTCTTCGGCCCCTTCGAAAGCGAACGTGATCTCGTAGCTGCCGCGCGGCAGATCGGGAAAGCGATAGCGGCCGTCCTTGTCGGTGACGGCGGCTCTGGAGAGCGTGCCGTTGGCGATCGCGACGTTCGCGCCGGGAAACCCGCCGCCATCCATCGTGACCGTGCCTTCCACCGTTCCGCCGAATGCGCTCCACGCGAGCCACGTCAGGAGCATCGCCGCCAGCTTTCGCATGCTCCGACGATACGCCGGTCGCGGTTGCGTTCCTGTGAACCGGCGGTCACATCGTGGTATGGATAGGGCCGTGACGCTCTCCCGCCGGTTCGCCGTTCTCGCGCTCGTCGCGCTGCTGGCCCTCGCCGGCCTGCCCGGTGGCGCGTCCACGCTCGGCGGCGCGGAGCAGGCGACGTTCCGCAGCGCGGTCGTGCATCAAGTCGTTTCGGTGCGGACGGTGCAGCTCACGGAGCGCGGCGTGAGCTCGATCGCGGCGTGGCCGACGCACGACGCGCCGCGTACAGACGTCCTCGTCGCGCAACATCCCCGCCCGCACTTCCGACCCGCCGCCCTCCCGCTCCAGTCGCTCCTCTCCGTCTATCGGATCTGAGGCGCCGGACCTGTCCGCGCGCTTGCCCCCATCCGATCCGGAGACTCCGTATGTCCTCGTTTTTCGAGCGTCTCACCGCATTCATCCTGCGCCGCCCGCGCACCATCCTGCTCGCCGCGGCGCTGATCGTTCTCGCCGCCGCCGGCGCCGCATCGCGCCTGCGCCTCGACCCCGACATCCTGAAACTGATCCCGCAGGAGAACCGCGAGATCAACGAGTTCCGCAACCTGCTGCAGCAGACCGGCACGATCGATTTCCACGTCGTCGTGCTGCAGTTGCGGCCCGGCGCCGATCCCGCCGCCTACGCCTCCCTCATCGATGACCTCGGCGAGCGCATGCAGCGATCGCCGCGCATCGAGCAGGCGACCTGGAAGCTGCCCGATCCCTTCGCGTTGATCGACAAGGTGTTGCCGTACGCGATGCTGATCCTGACGCCCGAGCAACTCGAGCAGGTGCGCGCGAAGCTGAGCGACGAGGCGATCCGCGAGTCGGTGACGCGCAATCACGCGCTGCTGCAGACGCCGCAGTCGACGATCGCGAAGCAGCTGGTACGCGTCGATCCGTTCAACCTGTTGCCGATCTATCTGGAGAAGCTGCAACGCGCGGGCGGCGGCTTCGAGCTCGATCTCTCGACCGGCTACTACGTCTCCGCCGACCACTCGACGATCGTCCTCATCGGGAAGCCGCGGCGGCCGGCGCAGGACCTGCCGTTCAGCCGCGAGCTGCTGCACGAGAGCCGCGCGCAAGCCGAGGCCGCGCTCGCCGAGTTCCGCAAAGCGAATCCGCAGGTCGCCGCGCCGCAGATCGGGTTCACCGGCGGTTACGCGATCGCCGCGGGTGATGAAGCCATCATCCGCCAGGACATCATCCTCAACGTCATCACCTCGGTCGGCGGCGTGCTCGCGTTGTTTCTCTATGCGTTCCGCCGCCCCGCCGCGCTCGCGTATTCGGGGCTGCCGATGATGGGCGCGATCGTCGTGACGTTCGGCATCGCGTCGCTGCGTTACGGCACGCTTTCCGCCTCGAGCACTGGCTTCGCCGCGCTCCTCGCCGGCCTCGGTGTCGACTTCATCACCGTGCTCTACGAGCGCTACGTCGATGAGCGCAACCGCGGCGCGTCGCTCGTCGATGCGATCTACACCTGCATGCGCCATTCGCTGCCCGGCGTCGCCGTCGCCGCGTGCACCACGGCCGCAACGTTCTACGGCTTCCTTGCGACCGATTTCCGCGGGATGACCGAGCTCGGATTCCTGACCGGGAGCGGCATCCTCGTCTTCCTCCTGTTCGTCGTGCTGCTCTTCCCCGCGCTGCTGTACGTCGTCGAACGGCGGCGCAAGTCGGCGTACTTTCACGTGCACGAATTCGGCTCGACGAAGCTCGTGCGCGTGAGCCTGGCGAAGCCGCGGCTCGTGATCGGCGTCTGGATCGCGCTCATCGTTCTCGCCGGGCTCGCCGGGACGCAAGTGCGCTTCAGCGACGACATCCAAAACCTCCGTTCGAAAGGCAACGACGGCGTGCGGCTCCAGCAGGTCGTGACGCAGAAGTTCGGGCAGTCGTTCGACTTCATGATGTACGCGGTGCGCGGCAACACCGCCGCGGAAGCGGTCGCGAAGAGCGAGGCGGGATTGCGCGAGCTGGAGCAGCTCGCCGATGCCGGCAAGCTCGGTTCCGTGCAATCGATCGGCGCGTTCCTGCCGACCGAGTCGCAACAACGCAACGTGATCGAACGGCTGCGTACATTCGAGCCGGAACGCGTCGAACGGACGTTCCGCGCGGCGCTCGTCGCGAACGGCTTCCGCCCGAACGCGTACGACGACGTCCTGCCGCTCTTCGCCAAGGCGATGCGCGCGCAAGAGCCGGTCACCGTCGCCACGCTGGAGAACGTCGGCCTCGGCGAATCGCTGCAGCGTTTCGTGAAGAAGACGCCCGACGGCTTCGTCGCCATCGCGTACCTCTATCCGAAAGGCGGGCCGTGGCCGCGTTCGCTGCCGCCGGAATTGCAGGCGTTCCGCGCGCGGCATCCGGAAGGCGTGTTGACCGGCGTCAATCTCGTCGCCGAAACGCTGCGCGGCGTGATCCGCGCGGACGCCGTGCGCGCGAGCCTCGTCGGCTTCCTCGTCGTCTTCACGCTGCTCGTGATCGGCTTCCGTTCGCTGGCTCGCGCCGTGCTCGTGTTCGTGCCGTTCCTCGCCGGCTGCGCGTGCATGCTCGGGCTCATGGCCGCGCTCGGTCTCGAATTCAACTTCATGAACATCTTCATCGGATTGATGCTCGTCGGCACCGCGACGGATTACGCTGTCTACATGCTCCAGCGTTACGACGAGTCGCCGGACGCATTTCCGGCCTTGGCCTCGGAGACCGCGCGCGCGGTCACGCTCGCCGCCGTCACGTCGATCGTCGGCTTCGGCTCCTTCGCCATTTCCCACTATCCCGGCCTGCGCTCGATCGGCTACGCGGCCACGTTCGGCGTCGGCATGAGCTGCCTCGCCTCGATCACGCTGCTGCCGGCGTTGCTGGCAACGGGCCGGTTTAAGCGGAGCTGACATGCACGGCGCCCACGATTTCCTGCAAGCACTCACCGTCGTCCTCTGCGTCGCGGCGCTGACGACGATTCTCTTCCAACGCCTGCATCAGCCGGTCGTGCTCGGCTATCTGCTCGCGGGCATCATCGTCGGGCCGCACGTGCCGATCCCGCTCGTCGCCGACGCGAACATCGTGCAGACGCTCTCCGAGCTCGGCGTCATCCTCCTCATGTTCTCTCTCGGGCTGGAGTTCAGTTTCACGAAGCTGGTGAAGGTCGGCGCCTCGGCCGGACTCACAGCCGTGATCCAAAGCAGCATCGTGCTCTGGCTAGGCTTCATCACCGGACGCCTCCTCGGTTGGACGACGCTGGAGAGCCTCTTCGCCGGCTCCGCGATCGCGATCTCCAGCACGACGATCATTGCCAAGGCGTTCGACGAGCAGAAAGTCGGCGGACGCCTGCGCGAGCTCGTCGTCGGCGTGCTGCTCGTCGAAGATCTGATCGCGATCGTTTTGATGGCCGCGCTGACGCCGATCGCCGGCGGCACCGGCCTCTCCGCAGGCGTGCTCGCCGCGACCGCCGGCCGGCTCTTCGTCTTCCTCTTCGCGCTCATCGGCATCGGTTTGCTCGTCGTCCCGCGCGCAACGCGCGCCGTCAACCGCCTCGGCAGCAACGAGACGACGCTCGTCGCATCGATCGGTTTCTGCTTCGCCACCGCATGGCTCGCCAGCCAGTTCGGCTACTCGGTCGCGCTCGGCGCGTTCATCGCCGGGTCACTCGTCGGCGAATCGGGCGAGGAGAAACGCGTCGAGCATCTCGTGAATCCGGTGCGGGACATGTTCGCGGCGATCTTCTTCGTCTCCGTCGGCATGCTCCTCGATCCGCGCCTCGTCATGGAGCATTGGAAGGCGGTGGCGATCTTCACCGCGATCGTGATCGTCGGAAAGATCATCGGCGTGACGCTCGGCGCGTTCCTCGCGGGCAACGGCGTACAGACGTCGATCCGTTCAGGCATGGCCCTCGCGCAGATCGGCGAGTTCTCGTTCATCATCGCGTCCCTCGGACTCGCGCTGCACGCGACGCGGCCATTTCTCTATCCCATCGCGGTCGCCGTGTCGGCCATCACGACGCTCACGACCCCGTTTCTGATTCGGATGTCGGATGGCGTGGCATCTGCCGTCGACCGCCGTCTGCCGCGACCGTTGCAAACATATGCGGCGCTTTATGGCAGCTGGTGGGAGCGCTCGCGCAAGCACGACAGCGGCGCGCCGACGCGGCGTCTGTTCCTGCTGCTCGCGGCGGACATCGCACTGCTCTGCATCCTCATCATCGGTACCTCGGTCTACCTCATCGACCTCGGCACGCTCATCGAGAAACGCGTCGGCGCCAGCGTGATCGTCGCGCGCGCGGCGGTGCTCGTGGCGGCCGCCGTGCTGGCCGTGCCGCTCTGGATCGGGATCATGCGCGTCGTGCGCCGCCTCAGCACGCTGCTCGCCGAACGCGCGTTCCCGCCCGCTCCACCCGGCGCAGTCGACCTCGGCAACGCACCGCGCGCGGCGATGGTCGCGACGGTGAAGATCCTCGTGCTCGTTCTCGTCGGGATGCCGATCGTCGCCGTGACCCAGCCGTTCCTTCCCGGCTATCCCGCCGCGATCGCGTTGTCGTTGTTGCTGCTGCTGCTCGCGATCACGTTCTGGCGGAGCACGACGAGTCTGCAGGGCCACGTGCACGCCGGCGCGCAGGCGCTGATCGGCGCACTCGCCCGCACGACGTCGGCCACGTCGACGCCCGCCGTCGACGAGCTGATCGCCGGCTTCGGCGCGCCGCGCACCGCGATCGTCGCGGAGGGAAGCGCGGTGATCGGCCGACAGCTGCGCGAGATCAACCTGCGGGGCCGTACCGGCGCGATGGTGCTCGCCATCCAACGAGGCGAAGAACGCATCCTGGTCCCCTCGGCCGCCGAGGTGCTTCGAGCGGGGGATGTGGTGGCGATCGGGGGAAGCGAGGAGTCGGTCGCCGCGGCCGAGGCGGTGCTCAGTCGACCTTGATCGCGGCGCCGTTTGGGACGCTGGAAGGCGCCGTCGCGGATCGTGACGTTCAGACGCTGATCATCGAAGCGTCCCATCGTGCCGGCGCCCTTCGAGGACGCCGCTCGACTCCGTTGCGAGAGCGAGCAGGAGGGCGAAGCCGATCGTGGCTGCGCCCTCCGTGCCGTTCCGTAATCCTCGCGGTCCTGGTCACGTGATTGCGGGCTACTAGTCCGTATTGCCACTCATCGAGAAAGCTCTCAAATGGCAACGGTGAGCGACTCTCTCTTCCCGCAGACGCTGAACAACGTGGGGACCGGCTTCAGCCGGTTCCAGGGCGGGCTGAAGCCCCGCCCCCACGTTCCCCCGCCCCAACACACTTCCCCATCCGCGCGTAGGCCGCTCAGCAATGACGATCGCGGAAAACGGCAACGCTATGGAGCCGGCTCGGCAAGCAACGCGTCGAGGCGGGCGGCGAGCGTGGCTTCCGAAAGGCGCGTCGGCGTGTAGAGGCGCACCACGCCGCGTTTGTCGAGGAGCGCGAACGTCGGCGTCGCGGAGCCGCCGTAGCGGATCATCGACTCGGTGCTGACGACGATGGGCACGTCGGCGAGCGGGCCGTACGTCTCCTTCCAAACTTTCGCGATCTCCGCCTTCTCCTCGTCCGGCGTGAGCGGCTTCGCCGAAGGCCCGCCGTAGAGCCGCGTCACGGCGATCATCGCCACGCGGTCGCGGTACTTCTCCCAGATGCGGCCGAGCGAGGCCGACTGCCCTTTGCAGTCGCCGCACCATTCAGCGAAGAAGAACAGCACCACCGGCTTACCGCGCAGCGATGCGAGCGTCGGCGCTTGCTTGCCGACGAAATCCGTCAGCACGAGCGCCGGCGCCGGCTCGCCTTCGAGCGACAGCAGGTTGATGTTCTTCGCGATGCGCGACCGCAGCTCGGGCGCCTTCGCCTTCGCCAGCTGGTCTTCGTAGTAGCGGATCGCGGTGCCGCGGCCGTCCGTCTTCGCGAGCAGCCGCCCTTCCACTTCGATCGCCGCACCATACGGCGTGATCAGTCCCTCTTTTTCGTCAGGGATCTCGCGATGCAGCTCCGCGACGAATTGCCGCGCGCGCTCGGGTTGGCCGAGGAGCTCGGCGCCGCGGGCGAGCCAGCCGACGGCGTTGAGGTATTCGGCATCGACGCCGGTCGCGAGCTTGTAATCCTCGACCTGCGCCATGCCGGTCGCGAGATCGCCCGCGGCGATCTTCGAGCGCACGCCGCTCGTGAGCTCGGCGGCGTGCGCGGTGAATGCGAGAAGAACGAGGAGGACCGGGGAAAGACGTCGCATGGGAACCTCCGGATGGTTACTGGTTGCTAGTTGCTGGTTACTGGTCTGAGACGACGATGGCTTTCGGAGGTTCCGCTGCTTTCCGCGAGCAACCAGCAACCAGCAACTCTCAAGAGAAATGGATCTCCAATTCGTCGCCGGCCGCGCGGATCCGCAACGTCTGTTCGCTGGACGGTGCCTGGCGGGAGACGATCCGTTCCGCGAGCGGCGCGAGGAGCTTCCGTTCGACGGCGCGTTTCAGCGGCCGTGCTCCGAGATCCACCGTGAATCCCTCGGCGAGCAGGACGTCGAGCGCCGCTTCCTCCCATTCGACCGACCAGTTGCGATTGCGCAGGCCGCGGCGGCGGAAGACGTCGTCGAGCTCGCGCCGCAGGATGTTGCGCATCGTCTCCCGCTCCAGTGGCTGGAACACGACCACGCGATCGATGCGGTTGAGGAACTCCTTGCGGAACTCGCGTTCGAGCGCCTTCATCACCTGCCCGCTCTGGAACGCGGCGCCGGCGCTTTCCGAGAAGCCGACGCGGCCGCCGGTCTTGATCGCCGCGCCGACGTTCGACGTCATGATGATCAGCGCGTGACGAAAGTCCGCGGTGACGCCGCGCCGGCTCGTGAGGCGGCCGTCGTCGAAGACCTGGAGGAAGAGATCCCACGTGCGCGAGTCGGCCTTCTCGAATTCGTCGAGGAGCACCACGGAGAACGGCTGTTTGCGGATCTCGTCGACGAGCGAGACCGTCGTGCCATCGCCGTCGCCGACGAGGCGCGCGAGCGAGTCGCCGGTTTTCATCTCGCTCATGTCGATGCGGATCATCCGCTCCGCCGATCCGAACAGGTACTCGGCGAGCGTCTTCGCGATCTCCGTCTTGCCCGTGCCGGTCGGCCCGGCGAAGAGGAACACGCCGAACGGGCGCGTCGGATCGCAAACGCCGGCCTTGATCATCGCCACGCGATCGACGAGCACGTTCACCGCTTCGGCCTGGCCCATCACGCGCGCCTCGAAGTGCGCGCGCAGGCTGGCGAGGTCGAGGCCTTCGCGGTCGTCGAGCACGCTGTTGGGCAATCCCGTGAGCTGCGAAAGCGTGACGAGCAGATCGTCGAGCGTGATGGCGATCGGCTCGTCGCCGGCCGACGCGCGCAAACGGGTGAGCGTCGATTCGAGGAGGCCGAGGAGATTGCCCGGCGCGGCGCGCATGCCGAGGAATTGCGTCGTCAGCTGCCAGGCCTCGGCAAGCAGGGCATCATCCAGCAGTGGTTGCGACGGCTGGCGCTCCGTCGCCCACTGACGCGCGAGCGAGAGGGTTGCCTCTTCGTCGGCCGGGGAGACGCGCAGCGTGACGAACGCCGTGGCGACGCGGCGCTTCTGTTCGACGAGCTTGTGGAACGCGGTCTCGCCGATCTCCGCGATGATCGCGAGATGGCCGGCGTCGATCTCCGGCAGGAGCGCGTCGAGCACGCTGCTGTCGCTGTAGCGATGCTGTCCGGCCTGAGCCAGCTCCTGAAAACGCGGAATGATCCAGGCGACGCGCCGCGGCGCGCGCAGCGTCTTGAGCATCTTCGCGATGCGTTGCTCGAGCTGGCCGAAGTACGACTGCCCAGCCTGCACCTCGTTCGCGCTTGCTTCGAAAATGATCCAGCCTTCGGCGCGGAGGCGTTTCGCCGCCGTGCGGATGAGCGTCGTTTTGCCGACGCCGTCTTCGCCGACGACGAGCACGGAACGCCGCCGCTCCGCGGTGAGCGTCTGAACGAGCAGCTCGGCGCCGTCGGCGAGACCTTCCGTCTCGACGATGCCTTGCGCCGGCGCGTCGTCGTCCCAGATCGCGCCGATGCTTCGCAGGTAATCGACGTTCGTGCGGCTCGCCTCATGCGCGTCGAGCTCGGCGCGCAGCGGGTCGGCGATCGGCGCGTCGAGCTTGTCGATGATGTGCCGGATGTCGTAGAGATCGATCTTGTCGTTCGCCAACGCGCCGCCGAACGTCGCCGTCTCGCCGGCCGCGACCCGGCGCCGCGCGAGCTCCCGGATGAATTGAAGACGGAACCGGTCGTAGCCGTCGTACCAGTCGTCGTTCAGCTTGACGATGACGCGGCCGAGGAGGGGCTGCGGCGCCGGAACGAGCTGGTCGAGAGCTTCGAGCGCGAAGTAACGCGTCCAACTCGCGCCGAACGCATTCACGTGGTCGAGGAGGAAGTCGACGGCATTGTCGGCGCGCCGCTCCGCGAGGGCGAGCACGGCCAGCGACGCCACCGCGCCGTTCTCGCCGAGGGAGAAGGTGGTGAAGTCGTAGTTGGAGTAGGAAGAGGCGACGAGCGCGCGCACGGCGTCTGCGAGCTTCAGCTCGGACGGATGCGCGACGTCTTCGAAGCCGTCGATCTTCTTCGCCAGGTCATAGATCGACGGCGGCTTCGTCTCCGTGGACGGAGTGGCGACAGGCGTCTGCCTGCGGATTTTTTCTAAGAGGTTCATTTTGCTCGACAGTGCGACGTGGTCCGGCGGGGAGCCGGACGAGATCAGCGCACTGGAGCATCAGGCGCGACCACGAACGGATCCCGCCAGCGCTGCGGCGGTCATCGGATTCGTAGGCGAAAACATAGGTTGGTTTCCTTTAGAGGCGGGGTAGGATAGCACAAACATAGGTGTCATCCTGAGTCGCGAAGACGACGAAGGATCTCCTGGCACGTGCGGTCATCGCCTGCACCGGGAGATCCTTCGCTTCGCTCAGGATGACAAACAGTCTACTTCGTCGCGATTGCGGAGAACCCCTCCTGCAACCCCAGCCAGGGGTCGGTGCGCGGCGTGAGGAACAGCTCCGCGTACACGCGTTCGTTGAGCAACGGCAACGTCCGCGGTGCGCGGCGGGACGATCAGGATGAGAGTGAAGAGATGGATGAGCGCACCCATCGGCGAGTCCGCGACCGCAAACGCGCCTTCCCCGCGAACCAAAAGGAACGCACGCACGAGCAACGCCGCAAACGGCAGCCAGAGCAACGTCACGACCCACGCGCGGAGCATTCTTCGTTTGGACGCGCAACTTGCGCGGAGGTACGTAGGGCCGGCTCTCCAGCCGGCCCGATGAAACATGGTCGCGGCGGGCGGCGCCC
>JAFAVZ010000450.1 GCA_019242175.1 Acidobacteriota bacterium | reverse complement strand
GCGGATTGCGGGATCTCGCGACGCTCTTCCGCGCGAGCGCCGCAGCCGCGCAGCGCCCGCCCAAGCGACCGCTCGACCTCGCGCGCATGAGCGCGGAGATCGTGGTGTCCATCGATCCCCAGCGCACGATTCCGCGGCGGGTAATGGGCGGCGTCTCCTTGCCTCCGCGCGTGCAGGCGGAAGTCGGCCCTGGTTTCGTCGAGGCCATGGCTTATCCGGAGATCGACGTTCCGATGTACGAGCCGCTGCAGAACCTCAGCTCCGAGCTCCTCCTTCCGAACATCAACTTCATCGCCCAGAACAGCGTCACGCTGCTGGAGCCGAACGAGAAGTTCATCGAGGCCTACATGGCCGGCCTCAATCACGAATTTGCGCGGGAACTGCTGTGGCGCGAGTATCCGACCGACCAGCGCGGCAGCTACTTTCGCCAGTTCTGGAACGCCAGCGGGTACCTCGACACGGACGGTCTCAGCCCCGACGCGCTGAAAGAGAAACTGCGCGACATCACCCGCTTGGATCATTGGTCGCTGACGTCGAGGCTCGGCGATCACAACAACCGAGTGATGACCGACGGCAGCCGCGCGAGCGTCGTGCTCGCGATCCGCGGCGAGCTGCTCAAGCGCTATCCCACCGCCGTGATCTACGCGCATCGTGCGCGCTGGCAGACGACGGCCGGCGCGATCGACCGCACGAAGCCGCGCGAGCTCGAGCCGCTCACCGCCGGCGAGGAGGCGATGCCGCCGCGGACGAAAGTGCGCACGCCGCTCTACGACGCGAAGGTCGATCCCGACATCTACTTCTTCGGCTTCGACCTCACGATCGAACAGGCCCGCGGCGGCGCGCCGAGAGACGATCCGGGCTGGTTCTTCGTCATCAAGGAACGGCCGGGCGAGCCGCGTTTCGGCCTCGACATCGACCGCGCTGCGGCCGTCGGCAGCTGGAACGATCTCTCCTGGGAAGACGTCACCGCCACCGGCGGCGGACCGTTCCTGCAGATCCCCGGCGCGAGTGCGTTGTCGCTCGCCGAGCCGCCGACGACCGATCCCAAACACGTGCAGTACCTCGACGACCGCAACATCGCGTGGAACGGCAACATGAGCTCCGCGGACCTGGCCTACGTGCTTCTTCAGGTCCCCGTGCTCGTCGCCATTCACGCGAGCGAGCTGCTCCCGCACTGACGAGACGCCGACCGATGCCGAAGATCAAAGACCCGCGCACCGAGATCTCCTTCTTCCGGGACGAGATCCCGATCCTGATGATGCCGGTGCGTCTGGAGACGCGCTTCCGGCAAGGCCCTGCGCCCGAACTGCTCGTGCGCGTCTATCCCGACGACTGCTCGATCGACTCCTTCGAGCCCGAGCTGTCGGCGAGCGAGATCGACAGCGCGCGCAAGTACTGGCTCGCCGTGTATGCGGCGGGACTCTTCCCCGATCAGGAGCGCGGCGCGTGGCGCGCGCTCGCCGGCGCGTACGGTTCCGGCCGCGCGCAATTCATCCTCGAGAACTTCCAGCCGCTCGATCCGCCGCCGACGACGCGGCCGAAGAAGTCGCGTCCGGAAGATCTGCTCCTGACCATCGCCACCGATGCGGCGCCGTCATCGACCGAAGCCGATGCGCTCCTTGCGTACTGGACCGCCGCCTGGCGTGCGCAAGGTCGCGCGAAAGAACTGGAGCTCGCGCGCTCCACGCTCGTCGGCGTAGTCGGTGGCGACAAGCAGGCCGACGCGTTGCTCGATCGCTACACGCCGTCGAACTTCCGCACGAAAGGCGCGGCGGGCATCGGCGTCGAAACGATCTTCGTCGTCTTCCCGCCGGCCGGAAAAGCGAAGACGCGCTCCTGGTCGCGCGCCGCGACGGCCGAGCTGATGCCGGACGTCTTCGTCTTCATCGGCATCAACGGCGGGGTGGAGGAAGTGGTCGAGCTCGGGGAGCCGGTCATCACCCCGCTCGTCGTCTCGCCCGATCCCTCGGCGCCCGAGGCGCTGCAACTGCGGCATGACAAAGACGGGTCGCTGATCTTTCCGGACGAAATGCTGTGGATGGTCGACTTCGACCGCGCCGTGAAGTCGGGCATGGGCTTCCGCATCCGCCTCACGCCCGCCCAGGCCTCGCGCGGATTCGAGCGCGTGCTCGTCGTCGGCATCCGCGGCTCGGACGAGAAGCTCGCCGCCACGGAGCTGGAGACGCTCATCGCACACCAGCGTTCCAGCCGTGCCGGTTACGCCGTGATTCCTCAAGGCACGCCGACGAACAACACGGACGGCGGCAGCTCCGGCTGGTCCCGCACCGACGATCCCGACGAGTCCTTCGACGCCATGCGCACCGATCGACTCTTCACCGACACGCCGGTCTGGCTGGACAAAGCCGACGGCCAATGGCTGACAGAGCTCCTCGGTCTCTCCGGCTCCGCATTCGGGAAGGTTGCGAACAGCGACGGCCGCGATCAGGCCGACGCGCGGGCGATGAACGCCGCGCTCTGGCCGGCCACGATGGGCTACTGGATGCACACGATGATGTCGCCGATCTTCGACGACGCCACGACCGCGAGCACGCGCGAGTTCTTCACGAACTTCGTCCTCGGCCGCGGCGCCCTGCCCGCCGTCCGCATCGGCAACCAGCCGTACGGCATCCTCCCCGCCACCGCCTATTCGCGCATGCTCTGGCCCAGCCCCTCCGAGGGTGGGGGAGTGGGCGGGACCAAGTTCCTGGATGGGCTGTATCGCCTCATCCGCGCGATGGACAACGACTGGAAGTCGATGGCCGGCAGCGTCTCCTTCAGCGGCAAGCCGGGCGATCCGCACAAGATCCTTCTCGACATCCTCGGCCTCCACGCCGGCTCCGTAGAGTTCACGCAGCGCTACGCGGAATCGACGGAGCAACTCTACAACCGCCTGAGCATCGACGGCCTCGGGCCGCTCGTCAGCCTGCTCATCGTCGCCGGTCTCGTGAAACGCGCGACCGATCAACTCGCGACGTTCGGCTACACCGGCACCCCGCCGGACATCGTCCGCAAA
>JAFAVZ010000352.1 GCA_019242175.1 Acidobacteriota bacterium | reverse complement strand
AACCAGCAACTAGCAACCAGCAACTAGCAACCAGCAACTAGCAACCAGCAACTAGCAACTAGCAACCAGCAACCAGCAACCAGCAACTACCGAAAGAGCGTCAGCCGCGGCACGCTGAATCGTTCCCGCACGATGCGGCGCGTGTTTGCCTCGATCGTCCGTTCGCGCGTCTTTTCGTCGAGCTTCGACGCGTCGCCGATCGCTCGCGCAACCTCGGCGCGGATGGCATCCGCGTCAGGCGCGGTCTCCAGCAGGTGCGCGATCAGCTCCCGTTCGAGCTCGATCAGACTTTCCTCGATGCGAGGCACGCTCTTTTCCGCCAGCAGCGCACGAATCCGATCCGCGAACGGGGACGACGCATTCGCCACGTCCTGTGCGAGCGCTTCCACCAGTTCCGCCACCGCGGCCTCCGGCGTCGCGTCCCCGCCGCCGCCGGCGTAGAGCTCGCGGCGTTCGGCCCAAAGCTCCTTCACCGCGTGTTTGCAGTACGAGAGGCTGTTGATGATCCGCCGCCGGCCGCTCGTCTCGTTCTTCTCGAAAACAGTGTCGATCGCCTCGACCACGACCGCCAGCGGCACTCCCTCGGTTTGCCACTGCTTCATCAGCGCCCAGTCCTTCGCCGAGAGAATGAAAGGCGTGTTGCGGCGGGCGGCGAAGTGGGATTCGATCTCCAGGAAGTAATCCGCGGACACGGGCGCACCGTACCACGATGTAAAATGGCGCGCTTTTTTTCGGAGCATCGATCGAATGGATGCCACCCCGCCGCGCGCCGAAGTCACGGTTTACTCGCCTCTTTTCTCTCCCTTTCGGCAGCCGCTGCAAGGGCCGACCGTCTCCATCGGACGCGCGTCCGACTGCTCCATCCCCATCAAAGACCGCTATCTCTCCCGCCGCCACGCCGAGATCCTCGCCGTCGGCGCGAAGTGGGTGCTCAAGGATCTGGGCAGCGCGAACGGCACGTATCTGAACGGCAACCGCGTCGAGCGCGACCACCAGCTCAAGACCGGCGACCGCATCCGCCTCGGCGACACCGAGATCGTCTTCATCGCCGCCGAGACGAGCACCGACAAGTTCCTCGCCGTCGCCGACTCGAAGATCAGCGCCACGATCTCCATCCCCGTCCACGAGATCGACACGGTCAAAGGCGACTCGCAGGATGTCTCGCGCCTGCGCACGCTCAATCAGCTCGCGCGCGAGCTCATCGAAGACCGGCCGATGGAGGAGCTGTTCGGCTTCATCGTCGACCGCGTGATGGAGCACCTCCGCCCCTCGCGCGCCGCGCTCGGTCTCATCGCCGCCGACGGCAAGTCGTTCTACAACGTCGAAGTCCGGCGCCAGGATCGCAGCGACGCGAGCGAGCTCACGATCAGCCACACGCTGCTCAACGACGTCGTCGAAGAGAAGAAGGCGCTCGCATTCATCGACGTCAGCGTCGACGAGAAACTCAGCCGCGCGCAGTCGATCATCATGCAGGGCATCCACTCGATCCTCTGCGCGCCACTGATGATCAACGCCTCGGTCGTCGGCGTCCTCTACGTCGACTATCTCTTCAACCAACGCGCGATCACCGAAGACGACGTGCGGCTCGTCGCACAGATCGCGCGGTTCGCGGCGATCAAGCTCGAACAGACGCGGTTGCGCGAAGAGGCCATCCAGAAGCGCCTCATCGACGAGGAGCTGAAGACCGCGTCGACGATCCAACGGCGCCTGCTGCCCGAGGCGCCGAAGAACATTCCCGGATACACGTTCGCGGGGATGAACCGCCCGTGCCGCACGGTGAGCGGCGACTATTACGACTTCGTGGTCCGTCCGGATGGGAGGATCTACTTCGTGATCGCGGACGTCAGCGGCAAAGGCATCACCGCCGGCCTGATGATGGCCGGCCTGCAGGCGGCGTTTCGCATTTTCTGCAAGACCGACCCGGAGCCGGCGACGCTCGTGGCCGATCTGAACATGACGCTGAAAGAGAACCTCCCCCAGTCGAAGTTCGTCACGCTCTTCCTCGGCCGCATCGACACGAAGAGCGGCAACATCCAGTACGCGAACGCCGGCCACACGCCGCCGCTTTGGGTCCGCAAGGACAGCGTCGAGGAGCTGGGCGAAACCGACCTGCTCCTCGGCGTCGTGACGCGCGCGGAGTACACACAACGCGAAGTGCAGCTGCAGCCCGGCGATGCGCTCATCCTCTTCACCGACGGCGTCACGGAGTCGGAGAACGCGGAAGGCGAGGAGTTCGGAACCGCGACGCTGGCGAAACGCCTCGTGCATGGCGCGCCGGCCGAGGCGCTGGCGAAGACCGTGGATGAATCGGTGCTCGCGTACGTCGGGGACCTCGATGCGTTGGCGGACGACGTTACGCTGATGGTCGTGGCCAGGAGTTGATCGCCGCCCTTGTCATCCTGACCCGCGAAGACGGGGAAGGATCTCCTGATGCGGGCGACAAGCGCTCGTGCCAGGAGATCCTTCGCCGTCTTCGCGCCTCAGGATGACAGCCGCAACGCAACGCTGGTGGTCCCAGCGAGGAGTTGATCGCCACCTTGTCATCCTGACCCGCGAAGTCGGGGAAGGATCTCCTGATGCGGGCGACAAGCGCTCGTGCCGGGAGATCCTTCGCCGTCTTCGCGCCTCAGGATGACAGCCGCAACACAACGCTGGAGGTCCCTAGCCCAGGAGTTGATCGCCACCTTTGTCATCCTGAACCCGCGAAGACGGGGAAGGATCTCCTGATGCGAGCGACAAGCGCTCGTGCCGGGAGATCCTTCGGCGTCTTCGCGCCTCAGGATGACAGCCGCAACGCTGATGGTCGTAGCCAGGAGTTGATCGCCACCTTTGTCATCCTGACCGGCGAAGACGGGGAAGGATCTCCTGATGCGGGCGACAAGCGCTCGTGCCGGGAGATCCTTCGGCGTCTTCGCGCCTCAGGATGACACCGCGAGCCACTCCTCGATCGCCTGCGTCGCCCGTTCGTTTTTGAAGTTGTACCAGGCGCGTTCCACGGAACGATCCGCGGCGATCGCGCTCCGGAACTCGGCCGCGTCGGCGTGCGCGATGCGCAGCTGCATCTTTTCCACGAACGCCTCGCGGTCGACCGCATCCGAATCTTCGGAACGGCGCGGGACGCGGCGGTAACGCGGAGCGGCGAGCGCGCGGCCGTCGTGAACGTCGACCACGTCGCCGGTCTCGGTGTCGAGGTAGTAAACGATGCGGCCGGAGTCGTCGAGATAGGCGA
>JAFAVZ010000339.1 GCA_019242175.1 Acidobacteriota bacterium | reverse complement strand
ATCGCCTGATCCTCGGCCAGCACGTTCCCGAACGCCTCGAAGCCGCCGATCGCGGAGAGCGCCTTGCGCGTGATCGCCATCGACTTGCCGACGACGCACGGCACGCCGCCGAATGCCGCGGCCACGGCGCCGGTCACGACGAAGCTGAGCAAGTGCAGCGACTCGATCGTCGCGCCGAACGTCTCCGCCTGCGCGCCGGTGAACAGATTCGAGACGCAGCCGACGCGCGGGTCGCGGAAAATCTCCATCGTCCGCGCGACGTCATCGGGCTCGACGCGTACGTTCGAATCGGAAACGAGCAGCACCTCGCCGCGCGCGATCTTCGCCGCCGCGATGAGGCGCGCCACTTTGCGGTTCGCGCGCTCCAGGTTTTCGTCGCCGCCGATTACCACGCGGAACGGCGCGGCGGGATGCGCGAGCATCACGCGGTCGAGAGCGATCAATGCCGGATCGTGCGGATCGGCGATGCTGCAGATCACCTCGTACGAAACGCCGCGCAACGCGGCGAAGGACGCGAGGTTTTCTTCGAGCTCGTCATCGTGCCCGCAGAGCGGCTTGAGAATCGAAACGAAAGGCGTCGGACTGCTCGAAACGGCCCGCAGGGAAGTGCCCAGCGGGCCTCGTCCGAAAAAACCTCCGCGCCTCCGGAACAGCCGTGTGAGCGCCGTCTGCACGCTCGTCACGGCCGTCGCGGCCGCGGCTCCGATCAGAAGAAATGCATACGCGAATGTCATGGTCACACCTCACACCGCCGCGAACGCGGCCACCGGAAGCGGTGCCGCGGTCGGGCGCGGTTCCAGGCGCGTCACGCCGAGACCCGTGCCGCGGCGAAGCGCGGCATACACGTCGGCCACGTTCTTCTCGCACGGCAACAGGGTCTTCCACGCCCAGATGTGTTGCGGTTGATGAAAGTCGCTGTTTCCCACGTACGGCAGGCGCGCCTTGCCGACGCGCGGGAAAAGATCCCAGCGACAGGCGATCTCCCAGAGATCGATCATGTCCGACACCTGCTCCCGCTGATTCCAGAGGTAGAAGGTGTTGGCGAAGTAATCGGATTGTTCGTTCGGGTGGCAGGCGACTACGATCGCGTCCGCCTCTTTCGCCCGGGTCAGCATCTCCTCGACCGACCCTTCCGCGGAGATGAACTCGTCCATGCCGAGAGCGAGAGCGTGAGCGGAGGTCTTGCGGAGGACGCGGTTCTGCGTCAGTTCGGCACCAGGGATCACAATCATTCGGTACGTGTCCCAGGCCCGGCGAGTTTCATGCTCGATCTCCGCGCGGTAAGCGGCGAAGCTCGCGGCCGTGACGGAGAGCTTCATCCGATGCGTGACCTTCCCGATCAGATTGTCGGTATTGACGATGTGGTCGGTGATGGCGATGACGTCATGACCGGTCCGCCCGAAGAGATCGATGATCTCCGGGATGGGCAGCTTGCCGTCGGACCACGTCGAATGAATGTGCAGATCCGCGAGGAGCATCCTTTCACCCTCCTTCCCCGGACTATCTTTGCAAGACTCGCGATTCGGCGAAGTCTCAGCCAGTGAAGGAGATGTAAGTCTTTAGCGAAGAAATGACGCACCCAGCCGTCGGAACGTTTCCACCGAGGGCCGCGCGGTTCGCGCCATCGTGTTTCGGTCCACGGCGTACAGCCCAAACTTCGGATCGTAGCCATCCAGCCATTCGTAGTTGTCGAGCAGCGACCAATGGAAGTAGCCGTGCACGTCGTCTCTTGCGAGCGCGGCGGCGTGACGCTCGAGGAACATCGGACGCAAACGATCGTGCTCGTCGGCAAGGCCGTTTTCCGTGATCACGAGCGGGAACCCGGCCGCAGCCGCCTCATCCAGCAGCGCCGGAAAAGCCTCGGGCACCACTTCCCAGCCGTTGTCCGTCAGCCCGTAGCCGCTCGCGTCGCGGTAGTTGAAGTCGCCGATGAAGCGCGTGACGCCGGGGCAGCGCAGATGGAGGCGCGAGTAGAAGTTGACGCCGAAGACGTCGAGCGATTTCGGGAGATCGTCGCGCCGGCCACGGATGCGCGTGGCTGGCGGAATCAGGAAGTCCCAACGGCCGGTGGCGAACGCCTCGACGATCGCGCGGTTGTAGCAACGGTCGGCGATGTTCACCAGCAGCGAGTCGAGGAACTTCTTCGGCCGCTCCGGGGCGAACGCCATCATGTTGTGCGCCACGCCCACCGCCGCCTCGGGGATCCGTTCGCGAATCGCATTCGCCGCCGCTGCATGCGCAGCGAGCAGATGATCGAAGACGCGACGCAATACGCGCGTGTCCGAGAGTCCGGGCGGAATCTGTCCGTCGAGAAAGCCGCCGAGGAGGAAGACGAAGGGCTCGTTGAGCGGGACCCAGAAACGGACGAGGCCCTGAAACGCTTCGGCGACGCGCGCGGCGAATCGGCCGAAGCGATCGACCGATGCGGGCGACGTCCACGGCGTGCGCTCGTGGAACCAGAGCGGATGCGTGTAATGCAGCAGCGTGACGCACGGCTCGAGGTCGATGCGCCGGAGGTGTTCGGCGAGCGCGCGATAACGGGCGAGCGCGGCTTCGTCGAGCTCTCCTTCGCGCGGCTCGACGCGGCTCCAGCTGACGGAGAACCGGAACGCGTTCGCGCCGGCGGCGCGGGCGAGATCGGCGTCCGACTCGTAGCGCCGCCAGCTGTCGACGGCGTCGCCGCAAGGCTCGCCGCGAGTCTTGCCCGCGCGCTCCCACTCCGTCCAGTCACAGACGTCGCCGCCCTCGACCTGGTAGTGAGAAAGAGCCGTTCCCCAGAGACGCGGGCGGTCGACGAAAGGAAAGCGGCCCGTCACGCCGTGGCGGACTTCTTGGCCTTCTTCGGCTTCTTCGTCTTCGAAGCGGCGGCGCTCTTCTTGGCCACCTTGCGGATCTTCTTCGTCTGCTTCTCGAGCACCTTCTTCGTCGCCTTCACCGCCTTCTTCCCGAGCTTGAGCCCGAGCGGCAATGCGGCCGAGGCGGCGATCATCTCGACGACCGAGACCGAGACCTTCTCGACGAAGTCTTCCTTCTGTTCGGTGCTCATCGCCTTCCACTGCCCGATGAGCGACTGCAGCGCATTCGGCGGCGCGGGCTCGGCGCCTTCCGGAGCCGGCGCCGGCTCGGCGAAGTTGTCCGCCAGATGGTCGAGCGCTCGCACGCCGATGTTGTGGATGTAGTCCACGACCCGTTTCGGGAGCAGCTTGTCTTTCGCTTCTTCAGTGGCCACGTCTTCTCCTTCTCAATGCTGCTTCTTGCGCTTCTTCGCCTTCCGCCGGGCCGTGCCCGGGCGGCTGATGATCTCCTCGTACGGGCCGAGGCGGACGGAATCGGCGCGGGCGATCTCGATGAATTTTTCCTGGCTGCGGATCGGAACCGCGTCGCCCGGCGTGCGGCGGTGATACTTCCCATCCGCGTCGAGCGTCCACCCTTTCACGTTGTCCGCCATGCTGATCGGCAGGATCTCCTGCTCGATGCGCCGGCGCACGTTCGGATCGAGCACCGGGAACGCGGCCTCGATGCGGCGGATGAAATTGCGCGGCATCCAGTCGCCGCTGGCGATGAAGACTTCCGCCTCGCCGCCGTTCACGAAACGGAAGACGCGCGAGTGCTCCAGGAAGCGATCGACGACCGACATCACATCGATGGTCTCGCTCACACCCGGCACGCCGGGCACGAGGCAGCAGATGCCGCGGACCAACAGGTCGATCTTCACGCCGGCGCGGCTCGCGCGGTAAAGCGCTTCGATCACCGTCGGCTCGACCAGCGCGTTCATCTTCGCGATGATGCCCGCCGGCTTGCCCGCCTGCGCGTTCGCCGTCTCGCGGTCGATCTTGTCGATCGTCCAACGTAGGTAATCCATCGGCGAGACGACGAGGCGCTTCCACTTCAGCCCCGCGCCTTTCGCCTCGATCAAACCCTGCACGTCCGTGACCGTGAACCCGGTCAACAGGTTCATGAGCTGCGCGGCGTCCGAAGCCATTTCCGGGTCGCACGTGAGCAGGTCGAGGTCGGTGTAGAGCCGCCCGGTGCCGGCGTTGTAGTTGCCGGTCGAGAGATGCAGGTAACGCCGCAATCCCTCGCCTTCGCGGCGCACGACGAGGCACGCCTTGCAATGCGTCTTGATGCCGAGCAGTCCGTAGACGACCTGCACGCCGGCCTGTTCGAGATGTCGCGCCCAGCCGATGTTCTTGCGCTCGTCGAACCGCGCCTGCAATTCGACCACGGCGGTCACCTGCTTGCCGCGCGCGGCGGCGAGCGTGAGCGCCTCGATGATCGGCGAGCCGCGATCGGTGCGATACAGCGTCATCTTGATCGCCTCGACGCCCGGGTCTTCCGCCGCCGACTGCACGAGATCGATCACGGCCGTGAACGAGTCGTAAGGGCGATGGAGCAGGATGTCGCCGTCCGCGATGATCGAGAAGATGTCGTCGCTCGATGCGAGACGCGTCGGGATGCGCGGATTGAACGGCTCGTCCTTCAGCTTCACCTCGTTCGTGCCGGTGTAGATCTGCATCAGGTCGCCGAGCTTGAGCGGGCCGGGCGCGAAGAAGACGTCGGCGTCTTCGATCTGCGTCGACTCGACGAGCAGTTTCAGGATCGAGTCGTGCGCGCCGATCTCGATCTCGATGAGCACCACTTCGCGGCGGTCGCGCCGGCGAAGCTCGCTCTCCATCGTCTTCAGGAGATCCTGGACGTCTTCTTCCTTGATCGAGAGATCGGAGTTGCGCACCACACGGAACGCCGCGACGGCGCGCACGCGCAGGCTGGGAAACAGCCGTCCCGCATTCGACGCGATCACGTCTTCGAGCATCACGAAGCGGTTCGGCTCGATCGCGTAGAACCGCGGCAGGCTCTCCGGAATCTTGAGCAGCGCCGCGTGCTGATCGCCGCGCTCCGATTCGAGCAGGAGGCCGAGGTTCAGCGTGAGGTTTGCGAGGAGCGGGAACGGATGGCCGGGGTCGATCGCCAGCGGCGTCAGGATCGGTTCGAGGCTGCGGATGAAGTAGTCATCGAGCGCCGCCCGCTCGCGTTTGCCCAGCTCCGAGACTTTGTCGATGCGGATTCCCTGCGCCTTCAGTGTGGGGATCAATTGCTCGCCGAGGCAGGAGTACATCGACTCGAGGAGGCGGTAGGAACGGCGGCGGATCGCTTCGAGCTTCGCCTTGTGGCGCTCTTCGACGAGCTCCTCGTCGGCGGCGGCGATGATGAGGTCGCGCACTTCGCCCACGCGGATCATGAAGAACTCGTCGAGGTTGTTCGAACAGATGCTGAGGAACTTCACCCGTTCCAGCAGCGGCACATCCGGATTCGTAGCCTCGGCGAGCACGCGCTGGTTGAACTCGAGCCAGCTCAGATCGCGATCGAACAACGGGAGCGGACTCTTCTGCGCGACGGGGGAAGGATCGAGCGCTGCGACAGTCATGGATCTCACAATCCTAGCTCGGCGGGTTCCGGGAGCAGGTGAATTCGACGTAAAGCATACTCAATCCGCATACTTCCGCCTCGCGCTGACCTGCAGGAGCTGCCACTCGCCCGGACCGTGAAAGAGCACGCCGGTCAGCTTGCCGCCGTAGACGCAGCCGGTGTCGACGCCGATCGCCTTGTGGTCGATGCGCGGCTCTTTGCGCGGCGTATGTCCATAAACCACGAGCCGTTCCCCATCCCAAACCTCGGACCAGAAGACCTCGTCGTCGCGCTTCTTCTGCCCCGATTGCTCCCAACCACGCTTCCCTTTGCGCAGCCAACGCAGCGTGAGCGCCGCGCGGCGATTGCGCCGCCCGTCCGGTAACACGCCGCCGTGCACGGCTCGGACGTTGATCTCGGGAAAGTCGAGCTCCGTCGGCAACTTGCGGATATATCGCATCAACTCGCGATCCTGGAACGCGCGACGAAACGGGTTGCGAAGGATGCGGCTCTCGTTGTTGCCCATCACCGCCTTCGCCTTGCGCTCCCGGAGGAGCCTTGCGCAAGCGACCGGATCGGGTCCTTTGCGGACGATGTCGCCGAGGGAGACGATCTGGTCGGTGGGATTGAGGTTGGCCAGGTCGAGCAGGTCGCGGAGCTCGTCGATGCAGCCGTGGATGTCGCCGATGAAGAAGTACTTCATGCGCTGGAGCGGATTCGAGCAAATCGCATTCCGCGGCACAATGCCCCGATGACGCTCCCCCACTATGCTCTCGGCGCCACGGATGTCGAGCATCAGCGCCTGCTGAGCCTCGCGTCGCACGAGGAGGACCGCGTGATCGACGCCTGCCGCCGGGCGGGGGTCGGCGAAGGAGCGCGCGTGGTCGACTTCGGCTGTGGCCCACTCGGCGCGCTCGCGGCGCTTTCCCGCGTGGTCGGCCCTTCCGGCTCCGTGACCGGCGTCGACGCCAGCCCCGCCGCGCTCGCCAAGGCTCGCTTGCTCTCGCCTTCCGTGCAACTGGTGCAGGCCGACGTGAACGATGTCGCCCTCCCGCCCTGCGATCTCGCTTACAGCCGCCTGATGCTGCTCCATCAGCAGGACCCGCTCCGTACGCTGCGCAACATGCACCGCGCTCTGAAACCCGGCGGCGTGTTGATCGCGCACGAGCCCTCGGACCTGCCGATGCACGCTCCCGCGTCCGAGCCTCCCGTCCCGGCGATGACCCGCATCTGGGAGCTGGTAATCGGCGCCGCCCAAGCCCGCGGCGCGACGACCGACTTCGGCCTCCGCGGCCGCTCTTACCTGACCGCCGCCGGCTTCACCGTGGAAAGCACCCGCGCTTACGTCGTGCACTATCCACCCGAGGTCGGGTACGACATTCCTCGCGTGGCTCTGCAGTCACTACGACCGACGCTCCTCGAACATTCGCTCGCGACCGAAGCGGCGATTGCGGCACTCGATGCGGAGGCGGAGGCAGCGAAGGGGCGGGAGGGCGTGCAGTGGGTCTCGAGTCCGTTGATGGTGGAGTGGGTAGGGCGGAAGTGAGCCTTCTCATTTCGTGACCTCGCGGCTTGGGGCGGTAGGACCGGCCGGCTTTCTGTCACTCCTCCGATATGGACGGGCAGACCGGCGACGCGCTACCGTGGCTCGGAGCCGTGATGGAACCGCCGAGCGGAGCGCATGAGGCACATACCGCCGCGTCTGCAGCGGCCGACGAGGCCTATTGCGCGCATGCACCCCTTCTCCGCGCCATCGCACTCCGCCGCTTTCAGATCCCGGTCGCCGACGTCGACGCGCTCGTACATGACGTATTCGCGTCGTATTTCATGAACGCGGCGCAGGTAATGGAGCTGCGGCGGTATCTCGTCGGCGCCATCTGCAATGCATCCCGCCAGTATTGGCGACGCCACGAAGCGGAACGCGCGGTGTTTTGTGATGGTATGGATTGTTCCGCCATCGCCGCCGAGAACGATCTCAGTGAGGAGATTGCGCGGCGGATGACGATCGCCGCGATTCTTGCGCGCCTCCGGCCCGGCTGTCGCGAGCTGATGCGGCGCTATTACCTCGAAGGCGAATCGACGGCATCCATCGCTGCCCATCGCGCAACCACGTCGAACAGCGTTCTCGTTCTGCGCATGGTTGCCGCAAGTCCGCGCGCGCCATCTATCGCGCGCTCGTCGAGGAATGAAGATGCCGCATCCGAAAGACGAGGAGTTGGCATCTTTCGCAATGGAACCTGCAACCGCGCCGCCGCGGATCGCCCAGCATGTCGCCGACTGCCCGGTCTGCCGAACGGAAGTCGAGGTGTATCGCGAGGTCGACGCCGGCCTCTCCAATGCTGAGAGTTGGAGTCTTTTTGAAGACACCGATTTGCCGACGGCGTATCAGGAGTCGATCCGATCTCTTGCCGCGCAAATCGCCGAAGAAGACGAGCTCGCGCGCACATTGCTCGAACATCGAATCAGAAAACCCGCTGCGCTGGCGTGGCTCGACGTGAGCAACGATCCTCGCCTGCTGAGCGGTGGAGTGGTTCGCTTCCTGTCAGCGGCAGCGCATGACGCTCTCGCGCGCGAAACGCTGGACAGCCTTGCTCTCGCCGATCTCGCGATCAACGTCGGGTCACGTTTACCGGTCAATACCTACGCTGGAAATCGACTCCACGATCTTCGCGGCAATGCGTGGAAAGAACGGGCCAATGCGTTGCGTCTCTTGGGGCGCTATGACGACGCCCTACATGCGCTGGACCAGGCATCGGCCGAATACGCGTTCGTCCCCGCGTCTCCTCTGGGACCGGCGATCGTCACGTTCATTCGGGCCAGCGTGTACAGCGAACGCGGTCTTTACGACGAAGCCTTCCGTCTCGCTGCACAAAGCGCTCGCGCGTTTCAGCATATCGGCGACGTTGATCGAACGATGCGGGCTCGCCACCTCGAAGCGAACATCCATTTCCATCGCCGTGAGATTCGGCTCGCGCGGGAGCTTTATGAAAGCATCCTGCTTTGGGCCGAGAGTCGCAACGATTCGACATGGATCGCTCGGGAATCCCTCACGCTCGGTCACTGCGCTCTCGAGGAAGGAAGTCGATCCCTCGCCGAGGAGCGCTTCGCTCGTGCATGGAGACTGTTCGAGGAGTCGGGATCTTCCAGCGAATCTACGCGCGCTCAATTCGGCATCGGCCGCGTGCTTCTTGCCTCCGGGCAGCTCGATGCCGCCGTCCGGCATCTCTCGAACGTCGAGACGCAATTCCGCCAGCTGGGATTGCTCACGGATGCGGCACTCGTCGCGCTTCACGTCATGGACGCCTACTGTGCCCAAGGGGACTTTCGGGACATTGCGATCAGATCCGCCAATCTCATCGAGACCTTCGCCGAGGCGGGAATGTTGACGAGTGCGCTGGAGGCGTTTGCTTACCTTCGGGAGTCCGCCGGCGCCGGCCGTACGACATCGCGATTGATCGAGCACGTACGGCAGTTCGTCAGCCGGGTGGAACGCGAGCCGGAGCTCTTGTTCGCCCCACCGCCGGACGAAACGGCTTTTTAAGACTTTCCGGTCGTTCGACACTCCTTGCACGAGGGCATGCCCTCTCGTCTCGCCGGAAGGGCGGGCGAAGGAGGACTTCATGGCGCGTGTGTCGAGTCGACGACTGCTCATCGTTGGGTTGCTGTTGGGGATCTTGTCTCTCGACGCGATCGCCGGCGAACGGCCCGAAAGACCGTTCCTCGGTGGAAGGATCAAACGCTTCATCACGCGCGCCTTCGACCTCCTCGGCATCCCTCCCGGCTGACTGGAACCATTAAGAGCCTTTTGATCCGCCTGAGCGGCTGGCCGGAATTCCGTCCATTGCGTCCCTCTTAAGAGATGCGATGAGACATCCGAGTGCGGCCGATCACCAACGGCTCGAACGCGCCGTTGATCAATATCTGCGCTACTGCTACCGTTTACGGACCGCGGCCCGAGTGAGTGAACTTGCCGAGCAGATCGGAATCAGCGCTGCGTATCTGAGTCGAACCACTTCGCGAATCACAGGACAACCGGTTCGCGAATATCTGCGGGAAAGGCAGCTGCGTCATGCAGCACGTCTGCTGCGCGAGACGCCGCTCACAGTCGATCGGATCGCGCTCGCCGGCGCGTTCGGCACCGTCTCGACCTTCTATCGCTGCTTCGTGGACAAGTTTCGCGAGACGCCCGCGTCTTATCGCGCGCGCTTCCGGCGATCGCGAGCGCTCGTCACGCTACTTCTGCCATCAATTCCCCTCCACCCGGAAAGACGAGCTCCATTTCTTTGAACCTCTTACGCGAGGTCACGAAATGCGTATGGACGCTCACGGCCCGATTTCTTACGTTGTCTGTCACATACGACAACGGAGAGACGGAGGGGCAGTGGCTTCCCTTGACAGAATACGCTCGGCGAGTTTCGTGCTGCTTTTCGCAATTCCTGTACTGGCGCAGACGATGCCGGACTGCGTCATCGAAGACAGCGGCTTTCTAAACATTCCAGCACGCTCGGCCAAGGCGCATGTGGAATGGCAGCTGCCGCTCACGATGCCGGTCCAGGGGAACGCATACTTCCCTGGCGGGTTTCTCGTGGAATATGGCTATTCTGAGTCGCCGAGCTTCCTCGCTTCATTCACACTCGCGAACGGCGGCTCGCTCGGCACATTCAGTTCGATGCCTTCCCTCAACCCGTACCACTACCTTTGCAACTATCTGACGAACGTAGGCTGCAATGTACCGAGCGGGCTCGTCCCGCCGACCTATGACGAAGGGTCACAGGATATCGATATCTCAGGATTCACGGCCGGTGGTGACGTGACTCTGGCGGTCACCGCGATCTTGCGCGAAGGACAACACACGGTGACGGTTCGGGACGAGCACAGCGGAGCCATTCTCAGCGAAGGCGTCGATTGCAACACGTTCTCGCTTCCACGAGTCAGCGTGACGATCATCCCTCCTCCGCATTTTGAATTTGCTCGTATTGCTGAACCGGCAAAAATGATTGCGCATCTCACCGCCACGTGGGACGTCGATAGCTACACGTCTCGCGAGCAGCGACGCAGCACCGACAGCTTTCCCGGCGTGGCGCTCGGCAATCGGCCGCAGTTCTTCGTGCGCGGTGACACGAGGACTCTCACGCTCGGCACACGAGTCTGGTTCCGCGTGATCGATCCGCCCGATACGGCACCTTACGCGGCGAGCGTGGCAGCGACGAGCGACAATCTGGACTCGGCTGGAGGAATGCTCTACACCGCAGATGGTCGTTCGGCGCAGCTCGGCACTGCGATCGATGTCGTCGCGGACGCCACCGGCGACCTGACCATGGTCCTCGAAGGGAGCGATCATGAGGCTGGAGACAATTACCAGGTCCTCTCCAGCCTCGACCCTCCCGGTCCGAACGGAAAACTTCCCTGCGAGGCGACCAATACCTGCAGTTCCACGCCGGTCATCACGATTTGGAAGCGGCTCTACTATGAACAGGCGAAGATGGTGAAAGCGGGGGCGTTTCTGGCGCAAGATGTCGCGGGCGGCACCACGTCCTGCACGCCCACTGATCCTTGCGAGATCCACGTCCGGTCGATCGCGATCAGTGGAATGAATGTGATCGCGCCGGGCGCGAGCCTGACTCTCATGGGTGCCGGTCGTGCAGGACTGAACAGCGTAGACGGCCCGCACTTCGAGACCGTGACGATCGATCAGGATTCGGCCTCGCTGGGAAATGCCGTCACGATGATCAGCCCCATGGACTTCGCCGTTCGTCTCACCAGCCGTCCATCGCACAGTTATGTCGGAGGGCCAGGTCTGCGCGCGATGTATGACGCCGTGGCCGTCAACTCGAGTGGCGGAAGTCCTGACACCTGGTCCCTCGATCCCTCCGGCGTAGCTCAGGTCCTGACCGACGCCTTCATCGAGTACAGCCCAACTCCGACATCCGGCATTCTCCCTTACGTAGGAATTCTGACGTCGCGAGATTATGTGTTCTTACGCCGTTGGTTCCTGAACGCCGAGCGCTATCCAGCGCCTTACGCTCCATTCGAAAACCACCGAGAGCTCATCGCCGCGGATCGCGATCAAGTCGTGATCGGAACCACGCAACAGTGTGAGACCGATCTCGGTCTCCGCGTGAATCCAGGTCGATACTCCTACATCTTTAGCGGATCGATCACTCGTGGTGCGGCCGGGCCGCTGAACACGTTCTACCCGTCCAGCGTCACGATTGGAGAAGAGCCCGAGGTCTTACCCCCACAGTGTGCGGGGCTTGCGTTGACGGGCGTGTTCAACAGGAATCCTGATCAGATAGCGATCGGCGTCGCCGCACATGAGGCAGTGCATCAGTTCTCCGTCAACGCCGTTCCCGCAGACGCTCGGCATGACGGAAGAGGGCATTGCATCTATCCGCATGATTTCACGGGTCAGCACACGTGTCTGATGGATCATCGGTATCCGGCATCGGCGTCCAATGCGCAGATTTCGGGACTCATCCTGAACATGCACTTCGACGGGAACGGCGCCGACAGTGAATACGCGACGATGCGCAGAGAACTGGATCCACTCCGTTGAGGGGCTCGAAGATGATTCGCTCATTACTGCTATCTCTGATTTTGCTGTCGCTCTGCATGTCGAGCAGCGCCGCGGAACTGACGGTGCAACTGACGCTTGATCCGCAACAGACGTTGCCAGCGCTTCCTGTCTGGTGGCGCGTGCGCATCGTGAATCACGACGCCCAACCGGTCGCGATCCGCAGTTCGATGACGGTATCGACTACCGATGCAAATGGCACCACTCGCAATGCTCAGATCTCCATGCCACCGCAGTACTGGACGAGCGATCCCAGAGATTTCGCCACGCACACGCTAGCCGGAAATGCGACTCTCGATCTCTTCGAGCCGGCTCACGAGTTTCTTCACCACGCCATGTTCGACGAGCCGGATCTTGGCTTGTGGATGCCAGGCACCTACGACGTCGTCGTCGCGATCGTGACCGACGCGGGCGTGTCTTTTCGCTCCAATACGGCTCACTTGAACGTCGCACTTCCCGGTGCCGAGGATGTCGCGGTTTGGAACGCCATGACGGACGGCGGCAAATCGCCGCTGCGAAGCGCTCTCCTGCTGGATCACGTCAACGTCCTGCGCGCTCACCCGGCGTCGCAGTACTCGAAAAACATCGAGCCGATGTTTTCGAATGCGGGCGAGCGCGATCCTGACCGGTACGCCGCCGCGTTGGCGTCTGCCGCACCGGAAATGTCAGCTGCTTTTCGAGATGCCGCCCAACTGTCCATCGTCATGCACTACCTGGAGAGTGCGGGCGGGGCCGCCGCAGGCAACGACGCTCCGCGCGCAGGCGAGCTCTCCGCGAAAGGTCGCGTGCATGCACAGGCGTTGATCGACTCACCGGGAACCAGCATCTCGGCTGCGGTCGGCACATCGGCGAAGGTCGCACTCAAGACCACCGAAGAATGGCAAGCCTATTACGATCGCGCACATCCGCCCTCGTCCGCGGTCGACGTCAAGCCCATTGCAGATTGCCGCACGGACAATGGCGATGGCACCTTCACCTGGAAATTCGGATATGAGAGCGCAATGGCGAACGACGTCACGTTAGCCGCGGGCTCGAAGATCAATGCGTTCGTGCCCACGCCAGGAGAGCGCGGACAGCCGAGTGTTTTTCACTCCGGCGTTCACCACGAGGCGGTCGTCGTGACGCGTGGTCCGGCGAACCTCACCTGGAATCTCGCCAAGGGGCGCACCGTGGACTTTTCCGCCATTCAGGCGCCGCCGCCCCCGCCCTCCTGTGCAACTGTGGGCATCGACTGACTTTTGCCCGCGAGCGCAATTCCGTCCACAATGCCCGAGCCGGACTGATCCGGTTTAAGAGGATTTCGTGCTCGCTGAATTCCGAGGATTTCTGACCAAGACGAATGCCCTCGCGTTGGCGATCGGCGTCATGATCGGGGGTGCGGTCAGCGCCGTCGTCAGCGCCGTCTCCACCGACTTCCTCATGCCCATCGTCGGGCTCTTCCTGCCGGCGGGCGATTGGCGCGAGGCGAGATCGTCCTCAAGACCGCGACCGACGCGGCGGGCAAGACGACGGAGAGCGCGATCCTCTACGGCCACTTCGTCGGGACCGTCCTCGACTTCCTCATCATCAGCTTCGTGATGTGGATGATCGTGCGCACGTTCATCAAGCCGGTGCCGGTGGCGGCCGCGGAGCCGACGAAGAAGTGCCCGGAGTGCCTGGAAATGATCCCGGCCGCGGCGCGCCGTTGCCGCGCGTGCACGTCGCAGGTCGCTTAACGCCCGGCGTCGTACCAGCGCAGCACGCGCAATGCGCGGAGCGTGATCCAGCGGCTCGGTTGGCCGACGCCGCCTTCCATCTCGAAGTGTGCGTCGCCGTAGATGCGCTCGCGCGCCCAACGACCCTCCGCATCGGCCTTCCCGCGCACAAGCTCGATCGCCTCGGCGAGCCGGGCGTCGCGGACGTTCGCCCGGCGGAAGTAGTCGAGTGCGCGGAGGACGTCGTAGTGCCACCAGTTCGGAAACGCGAGCTCCGTGAACTGGGGATCGACGACGTCTCCGGTCGTGCGCGAGCGGAAGAGCCGCCGTTCGAGCAGGTACTCCTCGCCCCGCCGCCGCGCCTCGGAGACGGCGGGCGTCGCACCTTTCGCGAGCTCGTATTCGAGCAGGCCTTCGAGCACGTTGATCGTGGTGTGGAAAGACGAGACCACGCTCGGCGGCGCCTCGCAGTTCCAGCCGCCGTCCGGCAGTTGCTCGCTGAGCAGACGCTGGAGCACGCGCTCGCTCACCTCGCCAAAGTACGCGCCCGCGGCGAGGACGCCGCGCCCGTTGATGCACGGCTCGGTCTCGCCTTCGAAAAACGGCGAGTTGCCGAAGTGCGGACCCCACGTGTAGTGATCGCGCACGCGCGCGATCGCCTGCCGCACCCGTTCATCCTCGGGATCGATGCCCATGTCGCCGAGCAACGTCAGCGCGTTTTGCGTCGACGCCCACCCAGGCGTGACACCGCTCCAGTGCTCACCATCGCCCTGCAGATCGAGGAGCCGCGCGCCCCAGCCTTCGGTCGCGATGCGCGCGCGTTCGCGGGCGACGACGTCCGCGGGCTCCTCGAGCAGATCGCGCATGACTTGCCAGCGGATGGATGGATCGGAGTCGAGCAGCCAGTCGTACATGGGGGCGCCGATGATACCGATGCGGCTACCATTTCGGCATGCGCCTTCTCTTCGCGCTCCTCGCCGCGATCGCGGTGACGGCCGTGCTGGCCGTCGGTGCGCTGGACACCGTCGAACTGCCGGCGCGCGACGTAGCGATGCGTGCGTTGCCGCCGCGGCCGGCGCAAGCGACGGTCGTCATCGCCATCGACGAAGCGTCGTTGCGCGAAGTCGGCCCGTGGCCGTGGCCGCGCGCGCGATTGG
>JAFAVZ010000269.1 GCA_019242175.1 Acidobacteriota bacterium | reverse complement strand
CACTCAGCACTACTTCCCGGCGAAGATCTTCAGAAACCTTCCGATCGCCGGCTTCATCTCGCTGCGCGGCGTGATGAGATCGACCATCCCGTGCTCGACGAGGAACTCGGCGCGCTGGAAGCCTTCGGGGAGGGTCTGGCGGATCGTCTGTTCGATGACGCGCGGGCCGGCGAAGCCGATGAGGGCCTTCGGCTCGGCGATGTTGAGGTCTCCGAGCATCGCGTACGAGGCGGTGACGCCGCCGGTGGTCGGATCGGTGAGGATCGAGACGAACGGCAGGCCGGCGCCGGCCAGGCGCGCGAGCGCGGCGGAGATCTTCGCCATCTGCATCAGCGAGAGGATCCCTTCCTGCATGCGCGCGCCGCCCGAGGTGGAGACGATGAGCAGCGGCTCCTTCTTCTCCAGAGCGCGTTCGGCGGCGATCGTGATCTTTTCGCCGACGACCGAGCCCATCGAGCCGCCCATGAAGGAGTACTCCATGGCGCAGATCACGACCGGGATGCCGTCGAGCTTCCCTTCCGCGACGAGCACGGCGTCGCCGCGTCCGACGCGCTGCTCATACACGCGCAGACGGTCGCGGTAACGCTTCGTGTCCTTGAACTCGAGCGGATCGGCGGAGCGGATGTCCGTCGCCAGCTCTTTGTACTTGTTGTCGTCGAAGAGGATCTCGAAGCGCTCCCGTGCGCTGAGACGGAAGTGGTAACCGCATTTCGGGCAGACCATGAGGTTCTGCTCGACTTCCTTCTTGTAGACGATCTCTTTGCAGTCGTCGCACTTGATCCACAGACCTTCCGGGATCGCGGTCTGCTTCTCGACTGCTTCCTTCGGCTTCTTTTCCTTGCGGAACCACGCCATGGGTTGCGGACTCTAATCGCTCGCTGCCGCTGAGGCAACCACGAAGCAGGCAAGGGCGGTGAGAAGGACCCTCTCGGCCGAAGAGGCGATCCACCACGCCGGGTCGGGGGCGTGAAGATAAAAATAAATCGTGTAGGCGATGACGCCGAGGCCGGTCAGGAGGGGCAGCAAGGCGTGCTTCCGGTTCCTGCCGAACGGCAGCGGTGCGAGCGACGCAACCCACGGAAAATAGAAGAAGTTGTAGCTCGCCTCGCGCACCGTCAGGCGGAGGACGGTGCCCACCTGCTCGGGGTGAAACGGCTTGTTGTTCGAACGGTAGGAGTCGAGGAATTCGTGGTGCTTCGCGAAGGCGATCCAGACCCCGAGCAGGATCGCTCCCGGCGCGGCGGCGAGGATCGCCGGGAGGATTTTTCGCCGGGTGACGACAAACGCCGCGAGGAGGACGACGGCGAACGTGAGGCCTTCGACTTTCAGGAACATCGCGCCGGCGATGCCGAGCGCGGCGACGATCCACCCTTCTCGGTCCTCCGCGAACGTGAGCGCAGCCAGGGCGATGACTTCGAAGAAGACCAGCGGCGGATCGGCGGCGCCGGCGACCATGCCGATCGCGTAGCCGTAGGCGAGGACGGCGGCGAGCAGGATGGCGAAACGGCCGGCCATCACCTCGCCGATCTTTCGCGCCGCGATGCCTCGAAACGCGAGGACCGTGGCGAGGAGAAAAAGCGGCGTCAATCCGAGCGCGCCCCAGAACGAGAGCTTCCGCGCGGCGAGCGTGCCCCATGCGTAGATCTCCGGCAGGAGCGGCGGATAGTCGGGATGCATCAGGTAGTAGTGCGGGAACTTCAGAAAGTCGACGTCGATCTTCCCGGCCTGATGGAAGTGCGCGCCCTTCGGTCCCCAGAAGTAGAGCAGGTCGGCGCACGTCTCGCGCGCGGTCAGAGCGCCGTACGTCGTCAGCAGGACGAAGAACGCGATCCCGATCCAGCCCGTGCCTTTCGCGGTCGCGCCTTTCGTCCAGCCGAGGGCGATCAGGATCAACAAGGGGATGCCGAGGCTGAGGCGCGTCCATTCGATGCCGAGGAGCGACCAGAGGAACATCAGCGTGGCGGTGAGCAGGAGGCCGGCGGCGAAGCTGATCGCGATCTGCGCCGGCAACTCCATCTCGCGCACGTACGGCACGCGGCGAGCCACGAGGCCGACGAGGGTCAGCAGCACGATCGCGACCGCGAACATCATCGTGGAACCTGGTAAACCCGGCCCTCGGGCCACTCGGCAATCGGGACGTACGCCGGATGGGTGAACGGCTCGCGGATCGCGACGACGTATTCGACGAGGTCCTTCCGCTTCGTCTCCAGGCCGGCAACGAACGGCGGCAGGACGTTCTGGTGGGGGAGCATTCCGACGGCGGTCAAATAGTTCGCCGCGTCGTAGCGCTGCTGTCCACGGAGCGGACGAAAGCAGGTGACGTTCGCACCGCGCGGCAGGAGCTTCGCGACGCGGGGAAGCAGGATCAACGCGTCGCGCGTCTCGTGCTTGCCGTTGCCCTTTCCGTTGCCAACGTGGTCGACGATGGTGCGCGGCTGCTCGAAGTACGGCGCCCCGCGCGAGGCGAGGCGCCACACGAACAACGCGGCGAGCAGCGCCGAAGCTGCATAGACGGCAACCGTCGCCCGCCGCGCGCCGATCGTCAGATCTCCCGGAAGATGTAGGGCCGCAGCACGTCGAGGTTCTCCTCGAGCTTCTTCTCGTCGAGGTAGCGAAGCGTCGCGGCGATCGAGGAGAGCAGCGAGTTGCCGTCCTGCGGCGTGTAGCAGAAGCCGACGACCTTGCGCGGATTCGGCACGGCCAGCGTCGCGACCGGCACGACCGTCTGGGAGAGGATGCGCCCGAAGTAGCCGTGGTCGCGGCCGAAGGAGAAGATCTGGTTCACGTAGCGCTTGTTCGTGATGGCGACGCGTGCGTTGTTGCGCAACGCGGCCTTCACTTCCTCGAGCGTCGTGTCGTGGCCGAGCTCGAGGTCGAACCAGAGGGTGTGCATGTACTGGGTGTTGAGCTTGATGGCCGACGAATAGAGGTCGAGCCGCTCGCCGAGGGTGCCGAAGAGGTGATGGGAATCGCGGGCGTGGTGCGTGCCGAACTCCGGATCGTCGTGCTTGCCCGCCTGCGGCGCGGCCAGGAACGACTTCGTGTCGCTGACGTCGTTCGCGCGGCGCATGCAGACGAAGCGGCCCGTCTCGATCGAGAGCTTGCCGTCGTTCGTCCCGATCGTCTTGAGCAGCACGGAGATGTTGTGCGTGTTGCACGAGACGATCTGGACGAAGCGGTTGTCCGGGCTCTGGATCTCGTCGTTGATGCCGCGCGCGTACGGCGTGCCGAAGCCGAACTCGGAGCCCTGCGCCAGGAAGCCGCGCGGCCCGGGGTAGCGGTTGTAGTACTTCTCCTTGTTCTCGTTGCCGGCCGGCGTGCAGTCCACCACGACCGTCGACCGCTCGAGCGCCTCCTCGGTCGTGAAGGTCACGGTGTGGCCGAGCTTCTCGAACTCCGGACGGGCGGCTTCGTCGACGACGAGCTTA
>JAFAVZ010000250.1 GCA_019242175.1 Acidobacteriota bacterium | reverse complement strand
CGATGTGTACGTCGACGAGCCGCCGACGAAAGAGCATCCGCTGCTCAACGCGAAGAACATCATCCTCTCGCCGCACATCGGCGCGAACACGATCGAGGCGCAGGATCGCGTCGCCGTGCAGACGTGCGAGATGGTGATCCAGGCGCTGCGCGGCTCGATCTTCGTCTCCGCGGTGAATCTGCCGTTCGAAGGCTTGTCGGATGTCGATGCCGCGCCGCTCATCAACCTCGCGGAGAAGCTCGGCCACTTCGCGGCGCAGATCATGAGCGGCCCTGTGACCCGGGCCGCGATCGAGCTCTTCGGCGTCGAGGATCGGCTGATGAAGATCCTCTCCGTCGCCGCGCTCAAGGGCCTCCTGACGCCGCACATGGCGGAGTCAGTGAACTTCGTGAATGCGGAACAGGTGGCGCAGCAACGCGGGATCGCGATCCAGGCGAATGCGTACGCCTCGCCGCCCGACTACAACAACCTGATCACGTTCCGCGCGTCGAACGGCCGCGAAGAGACCTGCGTTTCGGGCACGCTGTTCAGCGAGAAGAACCAGCGCATCGTGTCCGTGAACAACTTCCGCGTGGAGTTCAAGCCGGACGGGCACCTCGTCTACATCATCAACAAAGACGTTCCCGGCGTCGTCGGCAAAGTCGGCACGATCCTCGGCGAACGCGAGATCAACATCGCCGAGTACAACCTGGCGCGCCGCGACAGCGGCGGCAAGGCGATGGCGATCATCACCGTCGACTCGCCACTCGACACCGACACGATGCAGGTGCTCCGCTTCTTCAATGCGATCGAGGAAGTGCGGCAGATTCGGCTGTAGCGGAGCGCCCGCAAAGAAACAGAACCATCCAGAGTCTGCGCATACGTTTAGAATCCCGTCCGCAGGATGCTACTTCGCGAGCTCGGAACGACAGGCATCAAAGTCAGCGAGATTGGTTTCGGCGCGTGGGCCATTGGCGGCGCGGTCGAAGCCTCGGGCGTGCCGTTGGGTTGGGGGCGCACGAACGACGACGAGTCGCTCGCCGCCATCCGCCGCGCGCGGGACCTCGGCGTCAACTTCTTCGACACCTCCGACTCCTACGGCTTCGGCCGCAGCGAGTCGCTCCTCGGCATCGTGCTCTCGCGCAAACGCCACGAGGCGGTGATCGCCACCAAAGTTGGTGTCGTACGCGGAACGACCGGGGCGCTGGGGAAGGACTTCTCGAAGGAGCACATCTTCCACGCCGTCGATGCCTCGCTCCGCCGGCTGCGCACCGACTACATCGACGTCTACCAACTGCACAGCCCGTCACTCGACGAGCTGCGTCGTGAGGACGCGCAGGAAGCGATGGACCGGCTCCAGGAACTGGGCAAGATCCGCTACTGGGGCGTCTCCATCAACACGCCGGACGAAGGGCTGGAGATCATCCGCCGCGGCTGGGGCTACATGCTCCAGGTCAACTACAACATCCTCAACCAGGCGCCGGAGAAGGAGCTTTTCCCGCTCGCGAAGCAACGCGGCTACGGCATCGTCGCTCGCGTGCCCCTCGCCTCGGGGCTGCTCACCGGCAAGTTCCACCAGGATACGGTCTTCCCGAAGGACGACATCCGCCAGAACTTCTTCACGCCGAAGCGGCTCGAGGAAGCGATCGAGCGCGTGGACGAGGCGAAGTCGATCATCGGCGGCACCACGCGCAGCCTGGCCGAGGGAGCGCTGCGGTTCGTGCTCGCGCAGGAGGTGGTGGCGACGACGATTCCCGGCGCGCGGAGCGTCCGCCAGGTCGAGCTGAATGCGGCGGCGGCCGAGAGCCGCCTGCCGAAGGAAGTCGTCGAAAAGCTGCGCGCGCGCCTCGGCGACTACAACATCTACCAAAGGCACGGAATCCGGATTTAAGAGCGCGGGGAAAACGTTCTCGTCTCGTAATGCCTGCACGCACCATCACCATCCGCGGCGCGCGGACGAACAACCTCAAGAACGTCACGGTCGACATCCCCCAACGACAGCTCTCGGTGATCACCGGCCCTTCGGGCTCGGGAAAGTCGTCGCTCGCGTTCAACACGCTCTACGCCGAGGGGCAACGGCGGTTCGTGGAGTCGATGTCGACCTACGTGCGGCAGTTCCTGGAGCGCATCGACCGGCCGGACGTTGACGAGATCGAAGGCATCCTCCCGGCGATCTCCATCGAGCAGAAGAACTCGGTGAAGAACGCGCGTTCGACCGTGGCGACGGCAACCGAGCTCGCCGACCACATCCGCCTCTTCATGACGTACTGCGGCGAAACGTGGTGCCCCGATTGCGCGGTGAAGGTGCGGCGGGAGACGCCGGAGTCGATCACGAACGAGATCGCCGGGTCGCTCGCCGGCAAACGGGTGGTTGTGCTCGCGCCCGTTTTCTTCAACGAGGAGACGCGCGGCATCGTGCTGGAGCAGCTGATCAAAGCCGGCTACTTCCGGGCCTGGATCAACCACCAGGTCGTCGATCTGAAAGAGCACGACACGACCGGATTCACGTCGCTGGAGCTGGTGATCACGCGGCTGCGCGTCGAGCAGGATCGGCTGTCGCAGATCACCGAGGCGATCGAACAGGCTTTCGAGATCTCGAAGGGGAATGTGAATCTGCTCGAGGAGAGCGAGACCGGCGCGCCGGCAGGCGCTGAAAAGCAATGGGTGTCCCACCGATTCACGTCGCGTTTCTCCTGCAACCGTTGCGGGACGGAGTTCCCGGAGCCGACGCCCCACCTCTTCTCGTTCAACTCTCCGCTCGGCGCGTGCACGAACTGCCAGGGCTACGGCCGGATCATCGGCATCGACCTCGAGAAAGTCATCCCGAACCGCGACCTGCGTCTCGACGAGATGCCGATCGCGCCTTGGAACTCCGCCGGCTACGAGGACTGCTACGAAGACCTCGAGAAGGCGTCGAAGAAGTACCACCTGCCGCTCGACGTCCCGATCAAGGACCTCACGCCGGCGCAATGGGAGCTGCTCCACGACGGGCGCGGCAAGTGGTACGGCATCAAGGGCTTCTTCGAGTGGCTGGAGACGAAGAAGTACAAGATCCACGTGCGGGTGAAGCTGGCGAAGTACCGCAGCTACGAACCGTGTCCGCAGTGCCACGGCTCGCGCCTCAAGCTCGCGGCGTCCAACGTGAAGTTCCGCGATCTCTCGATCGGGAACCTGTTTGCGATGGACGTCCGCACCGCGCGCCGGTTCTGGGAGCTGCTGCCGATGTCGAAGTCGGAGGAGGCGCTCGCCGGCCATCTGCGGCGCGAGATCCTGAACCGGCTCGTCTATCTCGATGAAGTCGGCCTCTCGTATCTGACGCTCGACCGCCAGACGCGCACGCTGTCCGGCGGCGAGTCGCAACGTATCAACCTCGCCGCAGCGCTCGGCAGCTCGCTGACCGAGACCATGTACGTGATCGACGAGCCGACGGTCGGCCTGCACGCTCGGGACAGCGAACGGCTGCTCGCCGTGCTCCGGCGCCTGAAGAATGCCGGCAACACGGTGATCGTCGTGGAGCACGATCCGACGATCATCGGCGGCGCGGACTGGACGATCGAAATGGGTCCCGGCGCCGGCGAGCTCGGCGGCCAGATTCTCTCCTCCGGGCCGTCGAAGGGAGCGATCGACATTCCGCCCGTTCCGCGCGCGGCCGCAACGAACGACAACACCGGCGCGATCCGCATCCGCAATGCGCGGGAGCACAACCTCAAAGGCGTCGACGTGGAGATCCCGCTCGGGAAGCTCGTCGCCGTGACCGGCGTCTCGGGCTCGGGCAAGTCGACGCTCATCCGCAACTGCCTGTTCAATCGCTATCAAAGAGACTTCCGCGGCGTTACCGGTCTCGACATCGGCAAGATCGACGGCATCGACGGGACGGACCTCATCTACGACATGCTCTTCGTCGACCAGTCGCCGATCGGCCGCTCCACGCGGTCGAATCCGGCGACGTACACGAAGGCGTGGGACGAGATCCGCAAGCTGATGGCTGACACGACCGGCGCGAAGCTGAACGGCGTGACCGCCGGCATGTTCTCCTTCAACACGACCGGCGGCCGTTGCGAGACGTGCGAGGGCGCCGGCACGGTGAAGATCGACATGCAGTTCCTGGCCGATGTCGAAGTCGTGTGCGACAAGTGCGGCGGGAAGCGCTTCGGCGAGCAGGTGATGAAGGTGACGTACAAGGGGAAGGACGTGAACCAGATCCTCGCCCTGACCGTCGACGAAGCGATGAAGTTCTTCGTCGATCGCCGCGCCATCCTCAAACGCCTCTCCGCCCTCCGAGACGTAGGCCTCGGCTATCTCCGCCTCGGCCAGTCCACCGACTCGCTCTCCGGCGGCGAGGCGCAGCGCCTGAAGCTCGCTTCGTTCCTCGCCGAGAACGCGCGCAGCGAACAGGGCCGGCTCTTCCTGTTCGATGAACCGACGACCGGCCTGCACTGGACCGACGTCGGCCAGCTGATCAAGACGTTCCGTGACCTGATCGACCGCGGCAACTCCGTGCTCGTGATCGAGCACAACACGCAGCTCATCGAAGCCGCCGACCACGTGATCGACCTCGGTCCCGAGGGGGGCGACGGCGGGGGCGAGGTGGTGGCAACGGGGACGCCGGAAGAGATCGCGACGAATCCGCGGTCGGTGACCGGGCGGTACTTGTCGCGACGGGTTGGGCGGGCGGTGGCGTAGCGCGTCAGACCGCCGGCGCCTGGTCCTTCGCGCGCAGTCTGTCCCACCGCTTCCAGAGATCGCGGATCTCATTGGGGACGGTGGTGTTGATGTCCGCGACCTCGCTCCACTTGAGGATGAGCATCCCTTTCAGTCCTCGCAAGGGATGCTCGCCGGCTCGAAGCGCCTCGCGAATCGGACGGCGTGTGAAACGGCTTGCCTGGAGGATGGCGATCGTGTCGATCTCGCCATCTTTGCTCTTTCCGTATCTCTCGAAGCGTCCATGAAAGAGCGTGCCCTCCTTCGTTTTCACGAAGACGAATGGCTTCAGGACCGCCCACGAAAACATCGGAACGAAGCTTTCCCAATAGAACAGTTTCCATGCCCAGAAGGCGGTGCCGGCGACGTAGATTTTGATCGGATTCCAGAAGCCTCTCCTGTCGACTTGGGCCTGGGCAGCCGGATAGATGTCCGGATCAGCCGTCGTATACAGACCGAGGAGTGCACCTCGCCCCAAGGAAATCGCATTGATGAACGTGACGAAGGTGAGAGCGATCACGTAGGCCAGCGGCCACATCAGTCGATAGCGATCGTCGAGAACGGCGATCAGAGGATCGAGGCTCGTGTCGCTGCCGAGTGTCAGGACGAGCCGCCAATCGACAGTGGGAAACTGCCACGGCGCTCCGAGCGGGATGCGGTTTCGAACGAAGCAGAGTCCGTGGACGACGATCCAGGTCTGCAGGTGAAACAGCGCACTCGGGATGATGGGGGCGACGATCTCGTCGAACTGCGAAACATCTCGCCGGCGGCCGAGATCGACGTATCGCTCGGCAATGGCTCGGAAGAAAGTATGCGGAAGATAAATCGCCAGCAGGAACACCGCCAGCGCAACGCCGTTCACTTCACTTCTCTCTTGGTTCGTTGATGCTCTCGACGTCAGCCAGTTCGCCGTCTCTCAATCGAGCTTCCTCGATGAGATCCGCGAGGGGATGCGGCTCTGACCCTCCACCGCCAGCTTGGAACCACGACCTGAGTAGCGGATTCGGAATGTCGTAGAAGATCTTGAAAAACTTCTCGTTCGTCATCTTCGGTTCTCCGCAACACAAGAATAGCGCTGCTTCTTGCGGACGGCCTGGTTTCTCCATGGGGTAGCGGCTTTGGACTTCGCGCGGCCAGAAGTTCTACGGCGTGTAGCGTCGCCCTTCGAGCACACTCTGTCACCTCGCGCGAGCGGCTCGCCACCGCCCGTTCCCCGCTCGCCCCACCCTGCTCGCTGACCGCGGCACATCAGCCTACAATGGCGCACCCAATGCATGCGCCGGCTTCCAAATCGGCCCGTCAGGAGAACACTGCATGAGTGCCATTCCTCCACAGGAGTACCCCGACCGCGTCGGCTTCGCCCCGGACGGACCCCAGGACTTCACGCCCTACATCCCGCCGGAAAGGCAGATGCGGGAGCTGACGTGGGGTCCACTGCTACTAGGGACTCTGCTCGGCATCATCTTCGGCGCCTCCTCCCTCTACCTCGTCCTCAAAGTCGGCCTCACCGTCAGCGCCTCCATCCCCGTCGCCGTCATCTCCATCACCTTCTTCCGCCTCCTCCACAAAATGGGCAGGCGCGACGCCACCATCCTCGAGAACAACGTCGTGCAGACGGCCGGCTCCGCGGGTGAGTCGATCGCGTTCGGCGTCGGCGTCACGATGCCGGCCATCCTCATCCTCGGCTTCGACCTCGAGATCACCCGTGTGATGCTCGTCGCCGTCCTGGGAGGACTCATCGGCATCCTGATGATGATTCCTCTGCGCCGCGCCCTCATCGTCGCGCAACACGGTCTCCTGAAGTATCCGGAAGGAACCGCTTGCGCCGAGGTGCTGAAGGCTGGGGCGAGCAAGGAGTCGCGCGATGCGGCTTCGGAAGAAGCGAAGCGCGAGCAGGAAGCGTTGGGCGGCGCGGGCACGAGCGCGAAGACGATCTTTACCGGCTTCGGCATCGGCCTCGTCTACAAGGCCGTGATGGTCGCCTTCCGCGGCTGGCGCGACACGCCGGAGAAAGTCTTCGGTCCGCCGTTCCAGGCGGCCTCGATCTCCGCGGAAATCTCACCCGAGCTGCTCGGCGTCGGCTACATCATCGGGCCGCGCATCGCCTCGATCATGTGCGCCGGCGGCGTGCTGGCGTATCTCGTCCTCATCCCGATGATCAAGTACTTCGGCTCGTTCGCCGCCGGCGCGATTCCGCCGGAAGGCTCGACGCTGATCAAAGACATGTCGCCGGGCGCGATCCGCAACGCGTACGTGCTCTACATCGGCGCCGGCGCCGTCGCCGCGGGTGGCATCATCAGCGTGCTCCGCTCGCTGCCGATCATCTGGCACGGCCTCAAAGGCGGCCTGCAGGACTTCAAGGGCGTCAAAGGCGATACGGGCAAGAAGAACGTCGCCCGCACCGACCGCGACATGTCGATGAAGGTCGTGCTCATCGGCATCATCGCCCTCATCCTCGTCATCGCGTTCGCCAACCCGCTGTACTTCGGCGGCACGGGCGTCACGGCGCGCATCGCGGCCGCGTTCCTCATCATCGTCTTCGGCTTCCTCTTCGTGACCGTCTCCTCCCGCCTCACGGGCGAGATCGGCTCGTCGTCGAACCCGATCTCGGGCATGACGGTCGCCACGCTCCTCCTCACCTGCCTCATCTTCGTCGTCCTCGGCTGGACCGGCTCGAACTACTTCGTCACGGCGCTCTCCATCGGCGCGATCGTCTGCATCGCGTCTTCGAACGGCGGCACGACGTCTCAGGACCTCAAGACCGGCTTCCTCGTCGGCGCCACGCCGAGCTATCAGCAGATCGCCATCCTCGTCGGCGCGCTCGCCTCGGCCGTCGTGCTCGGACCGATCCTCCTCTTCCTCAACGCGAAGGGTGCGGTCTACGTCCCGGTCGGAACCACAATCGCGGAAGGTATCCACGCCGGGAAGGTGCAGCCGGGTGAGACGGTCGACGTCTCGACGCTCCACCGCCAGGAGAAGGTCGAAGGCCGGATCTACTCCGGCGCCAAGGACGACAAGACGTATTGGGTGTGGCACCGCCAGGATCCTTCCGGCGGCAACGCCGAAAAGTACCTCGTGGACCAGACGGGCCACCCGGTTTACTTCGTCGACCCCGGCATCAACGGCACGATCCGCAAACTGGCGAACGGCGAGAGCCTGCAGAAGTACGACGCGCCGAAAGCCACGCTGATGTCCTACATCATCAAAGGCATCCTCGGCGGCAAGCTGCCGTGGGGCCTCGTGCTCCTCGGCGCGATGATCGCCATCGTGCTGGAGATGTCCGGCATCCCGTCGCTCGCGTTCGCGGTCTGCGTCTACCTGCCGCTGTCGTCCTCGTCGCCGATCTTCATCGGCGGCATGATCCGCTGGCTCGTCGACCGCTGGATCAGCGGCACGAAGTTCCGGGGCCGCCAGCTGTCCGAAGAGCAGCTCACCGCGGAAGGCGACAAGAGCCCCGGCGTGCTGATGGCCTCCGGCTACATCGCCGGCGGCGCCATCGCCGGCATCCTGATCGCCTTCATCCAGGGCGCGGACGTGATGGCGAAGTTCAACGACGCGATCGCCGCCAAGTCGGAGCATAACCCGTTCTTCAACGGCGAGAGCGCGAACCTCCTCGCGCTCATCCCCTTCGCGATCATCATCATCCTGCTGTATTTGACCGGCCGAGAATCGATCCTCGCCCATCGAGAATCCGAGACGTAGCAATGTAGGACCGGTTCTCCAACCGGTCCAGGGCCGGCTGGAGAGCCGGCCCTACATACGCAGGCCCGCCTTCCAGCCCGAGGCGGGCCTTTTCCTTTCTGGGCGTATCCTTGTCGAACCGTCCAGATGGAGCTCGGCTGTTTCACGTTTCTCCTGTTCATTCTCGTGATCGTGGCGATCGTTCTGGCCACGAATGCGAGCCGGCGCGCCTCGGGGCTGAACGCCGAGATCGCGCAGCTGCGCGCCGCGATCGACGTGCTCTCGCGCCGCGTCTCCGAGCTGCGGAAGGCCGGCGTCTCGGAGTCGACAGCGGAGGTACCGCTTCCGCCCCAATCCGAGCCGGCGCCGCAGCCGGCGCCCGAGCCGATCCGCGAGCCCGAGCCGGCGCCGCCGCCCGTTCCCGAAACGCCTCCCATTCCTGAAACGCCGACGCCCGTGCCGCCCGAGGTGGAGCCGGAGCCGGTGCGGGAGCCCGAGACCGAGATCCCGCCGTTCGAGGAGCCTCCTCCTCCCCCGCCGCCCTCCCGCCCGGCGCCTCCGCCGCGGCCGGCGTTCGATTGGGAGAGCCTGATCGGCGTCAAGCTCTTCTCCTGGATCACGGGCATCGCGCTCGTGCTCGCGGCGGTCTTCTTCCTGCGCTACTCCGTCGAGCACGGCTGGCTCTCGCCCATCGTGCGCGCCTCGCTCGGCATCCTGACCGGCAGCGTGCTCCTCGTCGTCTGCGAGCTGCGCATCGCCCGCGACTACAAGTTCACGGCGAACGCGTTGCACGGCGCCGGCATCGCCATCCTCTACTCGACACTGTTCGCCACGCACGCGTTGTGGCATCTGCTGCCGTCGCTGGTCGTCGGCGTCCTGATGCTGATGGTCACGGCCGTCGCCGTCTTGCTGGCCATCCGGCGCGACTCCATCTTCATCGCGCTTCTCGGGCTCGTCGGCGGCTTTGCCACGCCGGCGATGCTCTCCACCGGTGAGAACAATCCAATCGGCCTCTTCGGCTACCTGCTGCTACTGAACCTCGGCCTCGCTTGGGTCGCACACAAGAAGCGCTGGCCGGTGCTGACGGCGTGCAGTGTCGCGTTCAGCGTGTTGTGGCAGTGGCTGTGGATCTGGAAGTTCCTCGACGTCGCCCAGCTGCCGCTCGCCTTCGGCATCTTCGTCGTCTTCGCGTTGATGGCCGCCAGCGCGATGTTCTTCGCACGGCGCGACGATCATCTCCAAATCGTCTTCGATCGGTTCGCGAAAGCCGGCGTCGCGTTCCCGCTGTTCTTCGCCGTCTACGCCGTCGTCGTGCCTCCGTACGCCGAGCATTACAACTTTCTCTTCGGCTTCCTGCTCCTGGTCTGCGCCGGTCTGGCGTTCATCGCGTACTTCCGCGGTCCGCTCGCGCTGCACATGCTCGGCGCCGTCACGTCGGTCCTGATCTTCCTCGCGTGGTGCTTCCAAGACGGCAGCTGGCCGGCTGGACTCTGGTGGGCAGCTGGTTTCGTCGCGTTCTTCCTCGTCGCCGGCATCTGGATCCGGACGCGCGCCGTCTATGCCGCGGCCGCGTTGCTGTTCCTCGTTCCGTTTTACTCCGGCAAGCCGGGCGCCTTGACGTTCATCGTCGCCTTCCTCCTGCTCGCCGCGATCGCCGCGTACGCGATCTACTTCCGGCGCGGTGGGCTGTATTACCTCGCCTCGTTCTTCGTCATTGCGGCCGAGGCCGTTTGGTCGCTGGACCGGTTGGATGAGACGCGGCTCATTCCGGCGCTCACGCTCTACGGCGTCTTCGCCCTCTTCTTCCTCGGCGTCCCGATGATCGCCCGCCGTTTCGGGCGTCCGCTCGCGCCGCGCAACGGCGTCGCCGTCCTGCTGCTGCTCAGTCTCGCGCTGCTCTTCTTCCTCTCCATCGGTGCGATTGCGAACGCCGCGTTGTGGGGGCTCGCGTTGCTGCTCGCGGTGGTGAATATCGGCGCGCTGATGGAGTCGCGCACGGGATCGAACCCGCTGCTGTCGATCCTCGCCATCGTCTTGTCGTGGATTGTGATCGGCGTGTGGTGGACGAGTGCGACGGTCGTGGCGAACCTCATCCCGTCGATGGTCGTCCTGGGCGGCTTCGGCCTGCTCGTCGTCGCCGGCAACCTGTGGGCACGCCGCGGCTCCGCGGACGCCGCCGAATTCGAGCGCGGCACCTATCTCGGCCTCGCCGGCCACGTCTTCCTCGCGTTCGTCGCGTCGCAGACGCAGCTCGCGTTTCCGCCGTGGCCGATGTTCGCGGTGCTGCTCGTGCTCGACCTCGCGATCGGCGTTGCCGCGCTCTGGCTGCGCCGCACGTCGCTGCTGACCGCTGCGATGGGTGCATCGCAGCTCGTGTTGATGATCTGGGCCACGCACACGCGCGTCGCGCCGTGGCCGCTCGTCGCGTTTGGCGCCGCGCTCGCGGTCGCGCTCTTCGCGTTGATCTGGATGCGGCTCGACCGCCGTTTCGTGACGCCCGCCGTCGTCGCCTTGATCCTCGGCCAGATCGTCGTCGTCATCGCCGGCGCGACATCCGCCGACGTGCTCTTCGCGCCGCTGCTCGCGACGCATCTCATCTTCCTCGCGCTGCTCCTCGCCGTCGCCTGGATCACGCGTCAGCACGAGCTCGCGCTCGTCGCCGTCGTCACCACCACGATCGGCACCGCGCTCGCGCGCACGGACACGCCGGGCCACGAGCTCGCGTTCGCCGGCGCGATCTACGCGTTCTTCATCCTCTTCCCGCTGCTCCTCGGCGAACGCGCGAAGCGTTCTCTCTACGCGCATCTCGCGGCGGTCGTGGCCAGCGCGCCGTTCTTCTACTTCGCGCGCGACGCGATGAAGCACGCCGGCCTCGATTGGATGATCGGAGCGTTGCCGGTCTTGCAGGCGATCCTGCTGCTCATTCTCTTCGCTGATTACCTGCGCCGCCTCGAACGCGCGCCGAGCATCGCCGCGCGTCCGCAGAACGAGATCACCCGGCTTGCGTTGCTCGCCGGCGCGGCACTGATGTTCATCACCGTCGCGATTCCCCTGCAGCTCGACAAGCAATGGATCACGATCGGTTGGGCGCTGGAAGGCGCGGCGCTCACGTGGCTCTTCACACGCATTCCGCATCGCGGTCTGTTGCTTTGGGCCGGTGGCCTGCTCGGCGCGGTGTTCGTTCGCCTGATCTTCAACCCGGCGGTCTTGACCTACCACGCGGCGAGTCACGCGCCGGTCTTCAACTGGTACCTCTACACGTATCTCGTCGCCGCCGCGTCGTTCTTCATCGCTGCCTACTTTGCGCCGCGCAATCTCGCGAAAGTTCCGGCGATCCTCAATGCGGGCGGCACGATCCTGCTTTTCGCGTTGCTCAACATCGAGATTGCCGACTTTTACTCGACCGGCACCACCCTCACGTTCAACTTCTTCTCGTCCTCGCTGGCCGAGGATTTGACGTACACGATTGGGTGGGCTTTGTTCGCGGTGGGCATGCTCGTCGCCGGCATCGTGAGGCACACGCGCTCGGCGCGCATCGCGGCGATCGTGCTGCTCCTCGTCACGATCCTGAAGTGCTTCCTCCACGATCTCGGCCGCCTCGGCGGCCTCTATCGCGTCGGCTCGCTTCTCGGCCTCGCCGTGTCGCTCGTGTTCGTGACGATCCTGCTGCAGAAGTTCGTGATGCTGAAGAAGACCGCACCGCCGCCGGAGGAGCCTGCCGCCCCATGATGCTTCGTCGCCTCGCGCTCGCCGCGATTGCTCTCGCTACGTTCGCGCACGCCGAGGAACGGACTGTGACGCCGTCCGCTGCAGGCGCGAATCGCCTCGATCCGGACGTCGCGTTGCTCGCGAAGGCGAAACGCGACTTGAGCGATCTCCGTCTGTTCGACGCGCAGGGCCACGAGGTGCCGTATCTGCGCATCCCGCCGCCGGCGCGCACCTACAACTACAAAGACGGCGCGCTGTTGCCGGTCGCGCCGACGAAGAAAACGAGCGGCTTCGAGCTCGACCTCGGCCAGCCTCTCTCCGTCGATCGCCTGCAGATCGAAGGGCCGTCAACGCCGTTCGTGAAGAAGCTACGCCTCGAAGGAAGCGGCGACCGCGCGCATTGGACACTCCTCTCGTCCGAGGCAACGGTGTTCCATCTGCCCGAGGAGAAGCTGACGAATCTGGAGGTGGCGTTCACGCCCGGCGACTATCGCTACCTGCGCGTCACTTGGGACGACAGCTCCAGCGCGCGGCTCGCGGTGAGCGACGCGAAGGCGCGGCTGGCGATCGCTGGCTTCGCGCCGGAGCCGATGCGCGTGCCGGTCGCGTTCCGGCGTCGTGCGAGCGAGCCGGGCAAGAGCCGCTACAAGCTCACGCTGCCCGGTCCGCATCTCTCGATCGAGAAGATCGAGTTGCAGATCGCGGCGGGCGATGTTTTCCGCGAGGCGACCGTGAACGAGGCGCGGCTCGCGAACAGCGAAGTCGTTCCTTCGAAGCTCGGCGATGCGACGCTGAAGCGCGCGCAACGCGACGGAGTCATCGCCGCCGATCTCACCATTCCGGTCGTGTCGCCGCAGGGTCCCGATCTCGAGCTCGTCGTCGACGACGGCAACAATCCGCCGCTACAGCTCACGGGCATCACGGCGCAGCTCGAGCCGCAACCGTGGATTTACTTCGTGAGCGCCGATGGCGGCGCGCTCACCGCACGTTACGGCGACGCGAAGCTCAACGCGCCGAAGTACGACCTCGAAGCCTCGCGCAACGAGGCGCTCAAAGCCAACCCGCCGCATGCGAAGTGGAACGGCGACGCGCGGCCGAGCTCTGCGCAGACGTCGACGGAAGCGCCGTTGCCGCTCGGCGGCGCGCCGGTGAACCGCGACGACTTCCGCATCGCGCGTCCGATCCCGCAGTCGAAGGGGCTGACCACGCTCGTCCTCGACGCCGACGTCCTCGCGCGCAGCGTCAACAACCTCGGTGACGTGCGCATCGCCGACGGCAAAGGCAACCAGGTTCCGTATCTCCTCGAACGCCGCGATGAGCCGCTCGCGATCGCTCTCACCGTGCCGCAGCGGACCGCGAACGGCCCGACGTCGATCTATGTTTTCCCGCTGCCGTACGACACGCTGCCGGCCGGCACGCGCATCGTTTTCACGACGAACGGCCGCGTCTTCCAACGCTCCGCGCGGATCCGTAACGCGCAAGACGAGCAACGCTACGTCAACTACCTCGGCACGCAGGACTGGGCGAGCAGCGACCCGGACGCCGTGCCGCCGCCGCTCACGTTCGAGCCGTCGCTGCAACGCGTGAGCAAGCTGCAGTTGGAGATCGACGAAGGCGACAACGCACCGTTGCCCATCACCTCGGCGCAGCTGCTGCTGCCTTCCTTCGCGCTGCGCTTCTATCATCCGGGCGAGTCGCTCACGCTGCTCTACGGCAACCCGAACTCGAGCACGCCGCGCTACGACTTCTCGCTGCTCGCGCCGCGTCTCTTCGGCGAGGCGGCGCAGGAAGTGGTGATGACGTCAGCGGCGGTGGCGACGGAGAAGGAAGAAGGTCACAAGCAGCAGTGGATCTTCTGGATCGTGATCGGCGTCGCGGTGCTCGTGCTGCTGGTGATCCTCGTGCGCCTGGTGGGGATCCGCGCTACCAGCGACGAACCGTCTCGCTGAAACGCGTCTGCTCGACGCGCGACCATGTGTTCGCGATGCGGCGCGCGTTCCACGACGGCATCACGCGCGCGAGCCAGAGCCAGCCGATGATGGCGGCGTTCAGCACGGCGAGGAGCATGAGGGAATCGTGACGGTCGAGCGACGGCACGTGGACGTCGCGAAAGCGGAAGGCGAGGAAGTCCAGCCCGCCGAGAAGGACGAGCTGGAGGACGTCTTGAAGCGCCGCCTTCCGACGCGCGCGGTGAATGGCAACACGCGATTCGATCACCGCTACGGGAGGGCACTCGGCGTCGGAAATACCGGGAAGGAGATCTCGGCGGCGGCGCATTCAAGAGTTCAAAAAAGAACAGGCGGCGAGTTATTTCACGTAACCGAGGCGGTGTCATCCTGAGCCGCGGAGACGGCGAAGGATCCCCCGGCAAGCACGCGGGAGATCCTTCGCTTCGCTCAGGATGACAAAGGGTTACCGTTGGCGAATGGTCTGTGCGATGTAGTCGCCGGTCGGATCCTGGTACGCCTTCACCACCACCGCATCGCCCGATTTCAACCGGTCGGCGGTCACGTATGTCGACGCGGCCTTGCCGCGGACGACGAAGTCTTCCGTTACCAGCACGCTCACGGTCCGGCCCTGGTTGTCGCGCAGCGTGAGGCGCGGGCCGGCGTCGAGCGTGCCGGTCACCGTTCCGTAGATGGTCACGGTCGTGAAGTCGCCGGCGCCGTTGTCGTAGCCGGGCGAGCCGGTGTCAGGCGGGCGGGTCGGGAAAGGATCTTCGGTCTGGCGGACGGTCGTCGCGTTGAACGTGCTCGCCTGGTTAGCGCTGTACGAGCCGCTGATCTCGAGCGTGTCGCCGACGCGCAGGTCGCCCGCTCGCACGCCGCGGCCGGAGGGATCGTTCGCGTTGCGCAGATCCACACGCACCGAGTCGCCGCGGCCGGTGGTGTCGATGCGCACGTAGTTGTTCTGGCGATCCACGGACGTCACGCGGCCGCTGATCGAGCCGACGCGCGTCGTCGAGGCGTTCGGATTCTCCTGCACCGACTGCAGCACGTCCACCGAGCGCGCGAGCAGGTTCGAGCCATTCGAGCGCGGCTCGAGCTCTACGCGGATGCGGTCGCCGACGTCGAGATTACGCACGTTGTACGACTCGCCGCGGTACCAGACCGGTGTCGCCGTGGCGGTGCGGACGGTGAGGATCTCGCGGCCGTCGGTCTCGATCACGATGAGTCCCTGCGAGCTGTTCACCTGGCGCACCAGGCCTTCGACGCGGCCGAACTGGTCGCCGGCCTTGGCGGATGTGGTTGGGCCGGCGGTGGGGGTGGAAATCTGCGACGGCGGACGCGTTTCGCCGACGCCGACCGGGCTGGCTGCGATGGCGCGGCCGCGCAGCGTCACGTATTCGGCGCGGATCGTCCGGTTTGCCTGGCCGACGCCGCGCACTTCGACGCGGTCGCCGAGGCGGACGTTGGCGAAGCCTTTGGAGCCGACGAAGATCTCCGGCGCGCCGTTGATCACGCCGCCAAAGCCGTTGAATTGTGTGGAAACCGAGTCGGCGACGACGGTGATGGTGTTGTCTGCGGGGTCGTCGGTGTCGAGCGTCAGAACGTTGCGCGCGTCGTTCGAGTCCGTGACCGTGCCGACGATGGAGCCGCGCGAGCCTTCGATCACATCCGCGGACGTCCTCCACGGCGAACCGGATTGGCCAAAAGCGGACACCGTGGCGAGCAGGAAGACACCCAAAGCACCCAGAGTGCGGGTCATAGAAACCTCCAAGGGCTATGACGGCGCAAACGGCAGGCCAGTGTCGGAAGCTGTCATCCTGAGTCGCGTAGACGGCGAAGGATCTCCCGGCACGAGCACTCGTCGTCCGTATCAGGAGATCCTTCGCCGTCTTCGCGGCTCAGGATGACAACTTCCGTGCAGTGTCATCCTGAGCGAAGCGAAGGATCCGTACCTTCAGGCGCAGGGCGAGATCGGTACGGATCCTTCGCCGTCTGTGCGGCTCAGAATGACACGCGGCGGCCGGCTACGTAAGCCTCGCGCACCGCGCGGTCGTCGCCGATGAAGATGAACGCCGCGAGCAGATCTTCCATTGAGCTCGCGCGGCCGCCGCGCAGCGCGAGGAGCGGCGTCGCGCCGCAATCGAGGACGAGGAAATCGGCCGACTTGCCGACTTCGAGGCTGCCGGTCTCGCCTTCCAGCGAGAGCGCCCGCGCGCCGCCGAGCGTCGCGAGGTACCAGAGGTGAAACGGGCTCAGCGACACGTTCTGCACCTGCTGCACTTTGTACGCGTCGGCCATCGCCGTGAACAGCGAAGGCGTAGTCCCGGCGCCGATGTCGCTGCCGAGGCCGACGACGACTCCCGCGTCGAGAATGCGGTGCAGCGGGAACAGACCGCTGCCGAGGAAGAGGTTCGAGTTCGGGCAATGCGCGATGCGCGAGCCGCGCGCGCGCAGCACGTCGAGCTCCTCGTCGCTCAGATGCACGCCATGCGCGAGCACGCTCTTCTCGTCGAGTAATCCATATCGGTCATAGACGTCCGCATACTCGGCTTCGGGGAAAAGCTGATGGACCCACTCGACCTCGTTGCGGTTCTCGGAGATGTGGGTGTGGACGTACGCGTCGGGGAACTCGCGTTTTAGATCGCCGGCGCGTTCGAGCAGCTCCGGCGTCGACGTCGGCGCAAAACGCGGCGTGATCGCGTAACGCAGCAGACCGCGTCCGTGCCATTTCTGCAGCAGCTCCCGGCTCTGCGCATGAGAGTCCGCGGCGTTCTCCAGCAGGAAGTCGGGCGCGTTGCGGTCCATCATCGTCTTGCCGATGATTCCCCGGAATCCGCGCCGTTCCGCCTCCTCGAAGAAGATGTCCGTAGCCTCGGCGTGGATGGTCGAGAAGATCAGCGCGCAGAGCGTGCCGTGGCGGATCAGCTCGTCGAAGAATGCGGTCGCAACCTTCCGCGCATGGCCAGGATCGCGGAACTTCGCCTCGGTCGGGAACGTGTAGCGATTCAGCCACTCCAGGAGATGGCCGCCGTACGAGCCGATCATCTCCAGCTGCGGCGCGTGGAGATGCGTGTCGAAGAAGCCGGGCGTGAGGAGCGCGCCGCGGCCGAGGTCGACGATCTCGTCGCCTTCTTGGGCGACTTCCGAAGACCATTCGCCGACGGCGGCGATGCGGCCGGCCTCGTCGACGGCGACATAACCGTCTTCGTACGCGACGTACGACGAGGCGACATCGTTCGCGAACGGGTCGGCGATCGGGCTGAAAACGCGCGCGCGGTAGAGTCGCACGGGCGTCATTGTACGGACGTCACTGCTTCAGCGCATCGATCCGCCAGCTGAACTCCTCCACCAGCTTCTCGCTCCAGCCGCGTTTCTCGAAGGCGATCCGCCCTTTCGGATCGATGAACCACGTCGTTGGAAACGAGTGCAGCGACTGCTTCCCGACCCAGCCGTCGTCGAGCAGGACGTCGAAGTCGTACTTGTGGTCCTTCATCCACTTCCGCACCTTGTCGAGATCGGTGTCGTTGTTGATGGTGAGCACCGCGACCTTCGGATCGTCTTTGTACTTCTTCACCAGCGCCTGATAGTCGGGCATCTCGCGGACGCACCAACCGCACCAAACACCCCAGAAGTTGATGACCGCAACTTTGCCGCGATAGTCCTGCAGCGAGCGCTTGTAGCCGCCGAGCGTCGCGAGCGCGAAAGCCGGCGCCGGCTTCGGCGTCTTGACCTTCGTGCCGAGCACTTTCGTGCGACGCGCGTTCGCGTCTTTGTCTTTGAGCGTCGCGAGGTAGGCCTCGTAGCCCTTCAGCGATCCGTTCCGCTTCTTGTAGAGCGCCTTCAGCGCGTCCTGGCTCTGGTTCTTCGTCGCGCTCTGCAGCAGCGCTCCCTTGCGGTACCACTCCTCGGCGCGAGCGAGCGAGCCGCGGCGTTCCTGATAGACGCCGAGGTGATAGACGATGCCGGCGTTGTCCGGCCACAGATCGTAGGCCGCCAGCAATTCCTTGTTTGCAGCGGCGAGCTCGCCTTTCTGCAACAGCACCCAGCCGAGGGCGTCGTGAACATTGCCGTTCGTATACCCTTCGTACTTCGCCTGATCGGCCGGATCGATGCCGCCGAGGCGGCGGTCTTCTTCGATGGCCACCGCTGCGCCGGCGATTGCCTTGCGCGCCATCCTCTCCGCGTAATCCAACTCGATCCTGCGGTCGGCCAAGACCCGCGCGATGTCCACGAACGATTGAACCAGGGTCTCCTCACCCACAGGTTCCATCCCTTTCGCAGACTCCAGCAGCTGACGGTCCGTGGCCGCCGCAGGATCTTCCTTGAAACTGTAGAAAAGTTGCTGATAGCCGCTCGCCCGAAGCATCGGATCATCGAAGTGCGGCCTGCTGACGAATTCCTGGAGCAGCTTGCGCTTCGCCGCTTTTTCCTCCAGCATGCGCTCGCCGCCGTCGTGATCCGCGTCGTTGATGCGAGCCCAGAGAATCTGTTCGACGGCGTACGAATCCGGGGTCTCACGCAGCAACGCGTCTTCGATCTCCGCGGCCTTCGTGTCGAGCTTCAGCTTGCGGTATTGGCGCGCGACGAAGAGCCGGGTCTCGGTCCAGTCGCGTCGATCGGCGGGCAGCGTCTGCATGTCGGCCTCGATCGCGGCGAGCTTCTGTTCCGCGGTCATGTTCCGCTGCGCGTTGATCGTGTCCCACAACGCGTTGTGCACGCGCAGAGACGGCGTCAGCGCGGCCGCCTCGCGATTCACATCGAGCGCCTTGTCCCACTGCTTCCGCCCGCGTCCGAGCAGACCGGCGAGACGGAGGCGGCCGGCGATGTCGTGCGGATCGTTCTTGCGCAGCTCCTCGAGCGTGGCGATCGCCTGATCGACCAGCTCCGGTTTTCTCTCGACCGACGAGCGCGAAGTCAGGAGATCCGCCTTTTCGAGGCGATCGTCGCCGATGAACACCGCTGCCTGGTCCAACTTGCTGTTCTCGCGGAGCGCGAGGATGTGCTGATGGAGCAGCCGCGCAGGGATCGGCTTCGGCGCCGCGGCCATCATCTTCTCGGACAATGCGAGCACTTCCACGGACTTGCCGGGAGTACTGCTGAGCTCCGCCGCCTGGATGGCGAACGACCACGGATCGTTCGGCGCGTCTTGCGCCAGCGCAGCCGCCTCGCGTTTCGCCTGGCCGTTGATCCACGCCGAATGCAACGCCAGGATGCGCAATGCGCGGCCTTCCGTCGACGTGGGCATCGGCTCGTGCAGCACGCCTTCCCAGTCGTTCTGCGCGAAGAGCGCCCGCATCTTGTCGAGATCCTCCGCGTGCGCCGCGAAGGCCACCGTGAACAGCAGCAAAGCGACGATCTTGCGCATGGATTGGCTCCTCAGAAACGCAGTCCGAGAGAGAAGCCGTACGTTCTCGGCTCCTGATAGGCGCCGGCGTTCGTCACCTGTCCGAACGTGGGCGAGAGTTGGTAGTTCGCGATGCCGCGGCATTGCGCGGACGACGTAGCGACGTTCTGCGGACAGGCGACGGGCGCCGTCTTGTTCGGATCGAACTGCGCGAGATTGCGGTCGCTGCTGTTCGTCCGCACGACGGCGTTGATCCCGCTCGGATTCTCGATCGCCTGTTCTCCGAACACATTCCGAACGTCGGCTTCGGCGAACCATTCGTACGTCGCGAAGCGGCGCGCGTAGTTGATGCCGAGACCGGTCGACGTCACGGAATCGAGACGCAGCGATCCGCGCGGTGCGAAGAAATACGTGCGCGTGGAGGGCGGCGTGACGTAGCCCGGATTGGGGATCACGTTGCGCACGTTGATGAGTGCCGTGGCGTTGTAGCTCATCGCGCTGTGGTACTGCTGCAGCAGTGAGAAATTGAAGCGGCCGATCGCCGTGGGCAGCTCGTAGCCGAGCCACGCATTCGCGCGATGGCGCACGTCGCCGGCGAGGTATCCCTCCGGCTGGTACTGCGCGTAGGACGTGAACTCCGGGTAATACGCGCCGGCCGGTTGCACCGCGACGGACCCCGAGCCGGCGCTCTCCTGCTCGATGTTCCCGCGCAACTTCGACCACGTGTAGTTGCCGCCAGCGGTGACGCGTCGCCAGTTGGCGCCGGCCTGCAGCACGACGCCCTGGTAGTCGCGCTGCAGCGTCCCGTCATCGGTGCGGATGCTCACGCGATCCTGCACCGTGCCGGCGCTGTCGATCTTCTTCCCGCTGTTGCGATCGACGGCGAGCGTGTAGAAGTCGTGCCACGCGCGTTTGACGAAGTCGGCGCGCACGAACGCGCGTTGGCCGAATTGGTGTCCGTAGCCGATCGCGATCTCGTCCATGCCCGGCGTCTTCAGCTTGCGCGGGATCTCGTACTCACCGGACGCGCTGCGGAACTCGAGATCGTCTTCGTTATTCACGCCGCCGTTCGCATCGAACCACTGGAAGATGCGCCGCACGACCTCCCGCATCGGGATGAGATTGGCCGGATCGTCGTTGATCTCCGGCCCGCTGTAGAGCCAGATCATCGTCTGGCCGAAGAGTCCGGAGGAGGAGGCGCCGATCCGTTCCTGCGCGCGCGAGCTGTACACGCTGTAGCTCGCGCTGATGCGATCGCGCCCGTTGCCGGCGATGTCGTAGATGAGACCGAGGCGCGGGGCGAGGCCGGCGTCTTTCGCTTGCGTGAAGCCGAACTGGTCTTCGCCGCGCGTGCTGTCGTAGCGCAGCCCGACGTTCGCGGAGAGATGCGCACCGAAGTCGATGCGGTCGTTCACGAAATACGAGCGCGTGGCGTAGTCGCTGGCGCTCTTTGGAGTGCGCACGGCATCGAGCTCGAGCTCCGTTTCGAACGGCACCGCATGCAGGAAACCTTTCTGGCCGACGATCAACACGTCGGAGTAAATCGAGAAGTCGCTCGGCGACTGATGCACGTTATCGATCGCGTTCTCGTGGTAGTCGTCGTAGCCGAAAACGACGTTGTGATTGCCGGCGTGGGGCGGCGCCACGAACCACGTGCCCTTCAATTGCACATCGCGATTGTTCCGCTGGTTGTTGCCGCACGTGTAGCAGAACACCGGCGAGTTGAATTGCCCCGAGAGGTTGTTGTCGATGACCACCGTTCCGGAGACGCGGTCGCGTTCCGTCGGATTCGTCGCTTCGAAAGCGAAGAACTTCCGATGGAACTGCGCCTCGCCCACGAAGTTCTGGGAGAAAACGCCGGTGTAGTGCAGCGAGCCGATGGAGTTCGGCTGCTTGCGATTCTCCAGCACGTCCAGCTCGCCGGCGCCGATGCTCGTGTTGAGCGAGGCGGAGTTGATGTTCATGTACGAGCCGACGAGCGTGTGCTGCTGGCTGAGGTTCGCCGTGAGCTTCGCTTCGTAACGCGCCTCGTGATTCGCATCCGCGTACGGGATGAACGTCCCGACCGTCGCCGCCGCCTTCGTGCGCTCCGCGTAACGGCCGGCGAGGAAGAACCACAGCCGATCGCGCAGGATGCGCCCGCCGAGCGTGGCCTGATAGTCGTTGTTGATCTTGTCGAGATGCTCCGGCTCGTTCACGAATGGTGAGCGCGCGGCCCAGTCGTCGCTGCTCAGCGTGTCGCGCACGGATCCGCTCAACTCGTTGCCGCCGGAACGCGTGAGCACGTTCACGACGCCGCCCGTGAAGCGGCCGTACTCCGCCGAGACCGCGGCCGTGACGACCGTCAGCTCCTGAATCGCGTCTTCGATGAAGAGGTTATGCGGCTGACCGCGCGTCGGCTCGTTCACGGTGACGCCATTCACGAGGTAGAGGTTGTCGTACGAGTAGCCGCCGTTGATCATCAGCTGGTTGTTCGGCCCGGTCGGCTGCACGCCCGGCGCGATGCGCACCGCGTCGAGGATCCCCCGCCCGATCGGCAGGTACTCGAGCGTGCGCGCGTCGATGTTCATCGCGACTTGCGGCGTCTCCAGCACCGAGTTGCCCGCCGGCGTGACCGAGATCGTTTCGGTCAGCAGCGGACGGAGCTCGATGTCGACGCGCGTGGTTTCGGAGAGGTGCAGCTCGGCGCTTTTCACGGCCGTCTGCAGTCCGGTCATCTCGAACGTGACGGTGTAGCCGCCGGGCGGGAGGGACGGAAAGAGGTACGTGCCGTCCGTCGTCGTGAGAAACGTGCGTGTGCCCTGTAGCGAACGCGAGGTGATCGTCACCGTGACGCCCGCCACGGGCTCGCCTTGCGCGATGACGCGGCCGTTGAGATTGCCCGTCGTGGCCTGCCCGAAAGCCGCCGCGGCGACGAGCAGCAGAAGCAGAAGCGATGCGGCGATGGAGCGCATGTTTCCCCCGATGCCGGAAGGAGACGGGCGAACGGCGGGCGAATTACCACGCTTGAATTCGTCGGCGCGCGCGACGGATGATGCGAATGTGTCGAAGCGCATGCCGCTGTCGCACGATCGGCGCGACCTCGAGCAACTCCTCGCCGACGCCGAGCCGGTGATCGTCCGCACGCTCTCGCGCCGCCGCGGGTTGTTGACCGAGGCGGATGTCGAGGACGTGCGCGGCGCCGTGCGTTTACGGCTCGTCCGGAAGCTGACGAACGAAGAGGACGAGCCGATCGCGAGCTTCGCCGACTACGTGGCGATCGTGACGCTGCACGCGGCAGACGACCTCATCCGCGCGAAGCATCCGCGCCGGACGATGCTGGCAAATCGCATCCGTTACGTCGTCACACGCGACTCCCGTTTCGCGCTCTGGGAGCACGAGCGCGAGCTCGTCTGCGGACTCGCCGCTGCCCGCGGACGGGCGCCGCTCACAGCCGACTCCGACGTCCCGCTCGATCCGGAGCGCATCGCGCCGTCGCTGGAACGGTTGCTCGCCCATGGGCCGCGCGTGCTCCATGCGGTCGTCTCGATGTTCGCCGTCGGGCTGCACGAGCCGGCGGTGCACGAGCTCGAGCCGATCGGCGTGGCGCCGCGCATCCTCGAGGAGCTGGAATCCCGCGAGCTCCTGACCAAGCTCTGGCAGGAGATCGGCGGCCTCCCGCCGCGGCAACGCGCTGCACTCCTGCTCAACCTTCGCGACGAGGCAGGCGGAAGCGCACTCGCCCTCTTTCCCCAGACGAATGTGGCGTCCGTGGCGGCGATCGCGCAGGCGCTGGCGATGCCGGCAGACGAGCTGGCGGCGATCTGGAATGATCTGCCGCTCGACGACGATCGCATCGGCACACTCTTCGACCTCAAACGGCAACAGGTGATCAATCTTCGCAAAGCGGCGCGCGAGCGCCTCGGGAGGCGCATGGCGCGCTGGTAATCCGGCCCGCGCCCACGCGTCTCTGGGAGAAAACGAATGCCCGATCCTGAACAGATCCGCGACCTCATCGAGCGCCTCGGCAACGTCGAGGCGGTTCATCCGTCGTTCGATGAACTGGCCGGCTTCGTCGACGGCACGCTCGATCCGATCAGCCGCGAGATCGTCGCCTCGCACTGCGAGGAGTGCGCGCGCTGCCGCCGCGAGCTGCGCGATCTGCAGTCGTTCGCCAAGCCGGCCGCATCGCGCCGCTGGCCCTGGCTTGCCGCTGCGGTGGCGGTTGCGGCCGCCATCGCCATCGCCTTGTTCCTGACGCTGCGGCCCGCGCCGCGCGAGCTGCACCTTCCCCAATACGCGCTCGACCTCCGCTCGTCGACGCTCGCCCTGCGCGGCCGGACGCACGTGAACGGAGCGCCGGAACCGCTCGCGCCGCTCGGCGCCGTCGTGATCAACAACCGCCCGTCGTTCACCTGGAACGACGTGCCGGACGCGCGTTACCGCGTCGAGGTCTTCGACACGCAGTTTCGCAGCGTAGTCGCCAGCCCGTTGCTCGACACGAATCGCTGGACGCCGCCCGCGCCGTTGCCGCGCGGTGGGACGTTCCTGTGGCAGGTGACTGCCGTGACGCCGACGACCATCGTGACCGCGCCGCAGCCGCCTTCGCCCGAGGCGCGGTTCCTCGTGCTCGACGAGCCGCACGCGGATGCGCTCGCGCAGCTGGAGCGCAGCGAGGCGCGGCCGAGTCTCGCGCTGGGCGTCGCATACGCGGAAGCGGGCGTGTTCGATGCCGCGGAGCGCGAGCTGCGCGCCGTCGACAACGCCGACTCCCGGCGCTTCCTGCGGACGCTCGAACAAGCGGCGCGATGACGCTGCTTCTCCTGCTCGCCGCGCTCGTGGACATCGAGCGCGCGATCTCGCTCACGAACGAGTTGCGCCTCGATGAAGCCGCGGCGATCGCGCAACGCGTACACGCGGAGTCGATCGAGTGCGAAGACCTGCGCGCGCGTTCCGCGGCGCTCGACGTGCTCGGCATCGTCGCCCGCATGCGCGGCGATCCCGATGCGGCGCTTTCGTACACGTCGGAGGCTTTGTTCCTCGCCGAACGCATCGACGATCCCGCGCTCCGCGCTCGCGCGCACAACGACCTCGGGCGCATCTACTTCGACCTGTTCGCCGACGGCCGCCGCGCGCGCGGCGAGTACCAACGCGGTCTCGCCCTCCCCTTCCGCGACGCGAAGCTCACCGCGCGCTTGCTGAACAACCTCGGCAACGTCGCGCAGAGCGAGACCGACTTCGCCGGGGCGATCGCGGCGTACGAACGCGCATTGCGGACGAGCGAGAAGGCGAAGGATCGCGACGGCATCCTCGCCGCGGAGCACAACATTGGCTTCACGCTCGCGTTGCAGAACGAGCCTGCGCGTGCGTTGCCGCATCTGCGTCGCGCGCTCGCCATCGAACAGCGTTTGCGATCGCCGGCCGCCGCGCGCACGCTGCTCTCGATCTCCGAGGCACAACGTGCGCTCGGGCAAAACGCCGATGCGTTGCGCGTGCTCGAGCAGGCGCGCGATGCATCCGCGCGCGACGACCTGCTGCGCGCGACGGTGCTACTGCGCGAAGGCGATCTGCGGCTCGCACGCGGCGATCTCCGCGGCGCGGCGCGCGACTTCGATGCGAGCCAGAAGATCGTCGAGACGAAGGGGGACGCCGGATCGCTGCCGGTCGTGCTCGCGTATCGCGCGAAGCTGCGCCGCGCGGAAGGGCGCGCTCGCGACGCCGCACGCCTCGCGACCGAGGCGGCGGAACGGGCCGCCGGGGCGGGGCAGCTGGATACGTTCGCGCAGGCGCGATCGCTCGCGGGCGCCGCGTATCGCGAGCTGGGCGACGAAGCCGCGGCGCGCACGGCATTCGGGGATGCGGTCGAGGCGATCGAACGAACGCGGACGCGGGTGGCGGGCGGGCGGGAATCGCGGCAGCTGTTCTTCGAGGGCGAGGTGTATCCATATCTGCAGCTCATCGAGCTGCACGCGGCACGCGGTGACGCGGCCGCGGCGTTGGAGGTCGCGGAACGGGCGAAGGCACGCGCGTTGCGCGATGTCGTTCCCTCCGGCGCGTTGCCCGACGGACCGGCGGTGGAGTTCGCGATCACGGAGTCGAAGGTGTTCGCATTCGTGCTCCCGCAATTGCGCATCGTGACGATCGATGCGACACCAGCCGCCGTCGCCGCGCTCGCAAACCGCTTCGCGCGCGAGCTCGCGGAACGCAATCTCGCGTTTCGCACGACCGCGCGGCAGCTGCACGACCTGCTCATCGCGCCGCTCGCGTTGCCGCCGACGCAACGCCTGATCGTCGTTCCCGATCGCGAGCTATGGCGTGTCCCGTTCGCGGCGCTCATCGATGCCCACGATCGCTACCTCGTCGAGACCACCGCCATCACCCTCTCCCCCTCCCTCCGCCTCGGCGCCGCCAACGCTCGCTATCGCTCGCTCTTCGCCGCCGGCCACCTCCCCGACTCCGGCCTCGAGCTGGCCGAGGTTGGAGCGCTGTATCCGCGCGCGACGTTGCGCGACGAAGCGACCGAGCGCGAAGTGAAGGCACACCTCGGCGAAGCGGACGTCATCCACATCGCCGCGCACGGCATCTTCGAAGACGCGGCGCCGCTGGAATCGCATCTCCTGTTGCGCGACGGCAAGCTCACCGCGCGCGAGCTAATGGAGATGCATCTCACCGCGAGCCTCGTCGTGCTGTCCGCTTGCGAGACGGCGACGGGACGCATCGCACCCGGGGAAGGGCTCGTCGGGATGACGTGGGCGCTCTTCCTCGCCGGCTGCCCGACAGTCGTCGCGACGGAGTGGAAGATCGAGTCCGGCAGCGCGCGACGCATCGTCGTGGCGTTCCACCGCAATCTCGTGCAACGCGGCCGCGCGCCGGCCGATGCGTTACGCGAAGCGCAGCTCGCGCTCATGCGCGAGACACGGTACGCGCATCCGTTCTACTGGGCAGGATTTGTGGTGATCGGAAGATAGCGGTGTCATCCTGAGCCCCGCAGAGGGCGAAGGATCTCCTGATGCGGGCGATGAGCGTCCAAGCCGGGAGATCCTTCGTCGTCTACGCGACTCAGGATGACAGCTCAGTGCACGATCACTTCGCTGTTCGGCGCGACGGTGCGGCCGATCGGCGCGGCCATCGCGGACATCATTCCCTGGATCGCGCCGGTGGCGGCGCCGCCGGCGCGGCCCGCGCGCAGCGACTCGAACTTGTCTGCGACCTGGAACGACTCGATGAACGTCTGGAACTGCGGCATCGCGCCGCGTTCCGTCGACGCGTACTGCAGCGCGTACACGCGGCCGACGGCGGCGACGTAGCCATCGACGTACGAACGTTTCCCGTCTGCCGCCACGCGCTCGTACTCGTAGCTGAACGAGGGATAGACCGGCGCCGTGCGACGCACGAAGCGGAAGTTCTCGATCGTCTCCGTGCGCGCAAGTGCGTCGCGCTGGACCGAGCGCATCATCCCCATCATCCACTGATCGTCGATGATCATCTGCCCCGGCTGCGACACCGTCACGGTGAAGCGTTCGCCGTGAGACCCCGTCACGAGCCACACGCCGGCAGCGGTCGAGAGCCGCTCCCACTTCCACCCTGGCGCGGGTGTCGCGAGCGAGAAATTCAGATCGCGATTCACGAACCGGTTCTGCGCGGTCGCCGTAGTGGCGACCAGAAGAAAGAGAACGGCGAGCGAGCGACGGAGGGTCATAGCATCGGGATCTGTTCAGGAATGTGTTCTTCGTCGGGAGCCAAAGACGAGACGAGCTTCTCCAAAACTGCGGCCTGATGTTTCGCCGTACCGACGACGTCGGCCGACGTTGCATCCAACTCCATTTCCAACGACGCGGTGAGCGCGAGCGAAGTCTGTTCCACCGACTCCATGAACGTCGCCTCGGTGCTGGGGACGATCAGCGTCTTCGTCGCCGCCATCCGCGCCGCGCGATCCTCGGCCTCGCGGAACTCCTTGTTGAACGACAGGACCGTCGCCGCCAGCTTCTCGTACAGCTCGGCCGTGGCGCGGACGTCATCGAGGCAATAGTCGGCAATCTCGCGATGCTTCCCGGCGCGAAACCACGTCTCGACCGAACGGCCGTCGAGCCCCTCGCCTTTCGACGTCTCGACGCCGAAGGCCTTGCACGCGAGATCGAGGTTGAACTTGAACTGGCGGTTGTTCGTGGTGCCGAAGAAGTTGAGCGCCTCGCGCAGATCGCAGTTCGGATGGAAGCCGTAGCGATAGCCGACGAGATCGCGCTTCGGGATCACGCCGTTGATGGCGGACCGGATCATGAGGAACGGGCCGTCGAACTGGCGGCCGTTGAAGGATATGAAGCGGGAGTCGCTGTCGAAGAAGTCCCAGAACTTCACCAGGATCTGCTTCTCGGTTCCGGAGATGTACGTGCGCGGGCCGACCTTTTCCATGCGGACGTCGGTCTGGCCCGGCACTACGTACAACGCACAGGAACGCCCGTCTTCGATGTTGATGACGCCGATCGTGACGATGCGGCCGCGGAACGGCGAGAGGCCGCCCGCGCGCCGCGTCTCTTCTGCGTCACCTTCGCTGAGTCCCTTCATCAGGTACTCGCGAACGTACGGATCGTGCTCTTCCCAGGGGATGCCGACCGTCTCGATGTCGATGACGAGCTTTTTCATGGAGAGGCGGTTATTTTAACTCGCCGTCTTCAACTTATCGAACAACTCCTGTACCGCATCGCCCGACTTGCGCAGCGCGGCGGCTTCTTCGTCCGTCAGCTTGATCTCCACGATCTGCTCCGCGCCGTTGCGACCGAGCTTCACCGGCACGCCGACGTAGAGGTTGTTGAAACCGTACTCGCCCTGCAGGTACGCGGCACACGGAAGGATCTTGCGCTTGTCCTTCAGGATCGCCTCGACCATCTCCACGGTCGACGCGCCCGGCGCGTACCACGCGGAAGTCTTGAGCAGGTTCACGATCTCCGCGCCGCCGTTGCGGGTGCGGTCGACGATCGCGTCGATGCGCTCTTTCGAGATCAGCTCCGTGATCGGAATGCCGGCAACGGTCGAGTAGCGCGGCAGCGGCACCATCGTGTCGCCGTGGCCGCCGAGAACGAAGGCGTGGGTGTTGTCGACGGAGACGTTGAGCTCCATCGAGATGAAGGCGCGCATGCGGGCCGAGTCGAGCACGCCCGCCATGCCCAGCACGCGTTCGCGCGGGAAGCCGGAAACGCGGCGGGCGACTTCGCACATCGCATCGAGCGGGTTGGAGACGATGATCAGGATCGTGTTCGGCGAGCGCTTCACGATCTCGCGCGTGACGCCGCCGACGATCTCTTCGTTCTTCCAGAGAAGGTCATCGCGGCTCATGCCCGGCTTGCGCGGGAGGCCGGCGGTGATGACCACGACGTCCGAGTCGGCTGTCTCGTCGTAGCCGTTCGTGCCGGTGAGGATGGAGTCGAAGCGCTCGACGGGCGCCGTCTCCATGAAGTCGAGCGATTTGCCCTGGGGCACGCCCTCGACGATGTCGACCAGGACGACGTCGGCCAATTCCTTCTGCGCAATTCCCTGCGCGACCGTGGCACCCACATTGCCGGCGCCGACGACCGTTACTTTCGTTTTCATGTTCAACCTCGTTCCGGTGTGTAATTTGCGGGCGGATTCTATCCCATGCTTTCTGACTTCACGGCCGTTGCCAACGCCATCGCCGCCACGACGAAAAAGCTCGAAAAAGAGCGCCTGCTGGCCGCCTATCTCGTCCGTCTCGACGACGCCTCGCTGGAGCGCGCCGTCGTGTTTTTCTCCGGCTCGCCGTTCCCGCGGCGCGAGCAACGCGTGACCGGCGTCGGCGGAGCCGCGATCGGCGAAGCGGTCGCCGAGGCGACTGGGAAGTCGGCCGAAGAGATTTGGGCGCCGTGGTCGAAGTACGCCGACCCCGGAGACACGATCGCCGAGGCGTTTCCGATGGATGCGACGCGGGACATCACGCTCAGCGAGCTCGGCGAATACTTCGATCGCATCGCCGCGACGCAGGGCGCGATCGCGAAGCGCGCGATTCTTGCCGAGCTGTTCCGCAAAGTCGACGCGCAAGGCGCGCGTTACGTCGTGAAGATCCTGACCAGCGAGTTGCGCATCGGACTCGTGGAGGGACTCGTCGAGTCGTCGATCGCGCGCGCGTTCGAGCGTCCGCTCGATGCCGTGCGTCGCGCGAACATGTTCGCGGGCGACATCGGCGCCGCGGCGCTCCTCGCGCGCAGCAACGCGCTCGAGTCGGCGCAGATGACGCTGTTCCATCCGTTCGCGCTGATGCTCGCGCAGCCGGAAGAAGACCCGGCGGAGATCGTCGCCGCTCTCGGCGCGGGAGCCTTTGCCGACGACAAGTACGACGGCATCCGCGCGCAAATCCACACGGACGGCCAGCAGGTGCGCATCTATTCGCGCACGCTGGACGACGTCACACATCGCTTCCCCGAGGTCGAGGCGGCGGCGTTACAACTCGGCCATTCGCTGATCCTCGACGGCGAGCTCGTTGCCTTCCGCGATCGCATCCTCCCCTTCGCCATCATTCAAACCCGCCTCGGACGCCGCAAGGTCTCGGAGAAATTGCTCGCCGAGGCGCCGGTCGTTTTCTTCGCTTTCGACCTGCTCTTCCTCGATGGCGAGGCGCTGTTCGAAACGCCGCTGCGTTCCCGTCTGGAGAAATTGCGCGGCGTCGTTCCGGGCGGCGTGATCCGTCCCTCGGATCAGAGCGAGATCCGCGACGCGGCGCACGTCGACGAGCTGTTCGACGCCGCTCGTGCGCGGGCGAACGAAGGGCTCGTCGTGAAGGATCCGGATTCGATCTACACGCCGGGCCGGCGCGGCAAGTCGTGGCTGAAGTACAAGAAGGCGCTCGCGACGCTGGACTGCGTCGTGACGTACGCGCAGTGGGGCAATGGCAAACGCCGGAATGTACTTTCGGATCTCACGTTCGCCGTGCGCAAAGACAACGAGCTCGTGAACATCGGGAAGGCGTACAGCGGCCTCACCGACGTCGAGATTGCCGAAACGACGAAGCTTTTCCAGGAAACGACGATCGAGAAGCACGGGCCTGTGCATCGCGTGGAGCCGCGGCTGGTGCTGGAAATCGCGTTCGATCGCATCCAGGAGTCGTCGCGCCACAAATCGGGCTACGCGTTGCGCTTCCCGCGGATCGCGCGGATCCGCGACGACAAGACCGTCGACCAGATCTCGACGATCGACGAGGTGCGCCGGATCTATGAAGGGCAGCTGAAGCGCGAAGAAGGCGAATGAGAAGGTGTCATCGCACGTCGCGCAGACGGCGAATGAGAACGTGTCATCCTGAGGCGCGCAGACGCCGAAGGATCTCCCGGCACGTGCGCTACGCGCCAGCGTCAGGAGATCCTTCGCTTCGCTCAGGATGACAGGTATGCTCCGCGCTCGATGCAGGATTCATTCATCGCGGCGCCGCCGAAAGAGCTCGTGCTCGAGGAGGGCTTCCGCTTCTCGCACGGCGAGACGATCGCGCCGTTCCGCATCGCGTACGAGACGTTCGGGGAGCTGAACGCCGACAAGTCGAATGCGATCCTCGTCTGCCACGCGCTCTCCGCGAGCGCGCACGCCGCCGGCCGTTACTCCGAAGGCGACGAGAAGCCCGGCTGGTGGGATGGCCTGATCGGCTACGGCAAAGGCATCGATCTCGACAAGTACTTCGTCATCTGCGCGAACCTTCCCGGCTCGCCGTTCGGTACGACCGCGCCGCACTCGATCGATCCCGCCACCGGCAAGCCGTACGGCTCGCGCTATCCGTGGCCGACGATCGAAGACATGGTCCACTCCCAGAAGCTCCTGCTCGACCGCCTCGGCATCACGCATCTCCGTTCGATCGCCGGCGGCTCCCTCGGCGGAATGCAGGTGCTGATGTGGGCCGCGCTTTATCCCGAGCTCATGGACTCGATCATCGCGATGGCCACCGGCTGCGCCGTTCCGGTGCAGGGCATCGCGTGGCACATCATCGGGCGGAAGATCATCGAGAGCGACGCACGGTTCCGCGGCGGCGACTACTACGAAGATCCCGAGCCGCTGCGCGGCCTGCAGGTCGCGCGCATGGTCGGGCACATGACGTACCTGTCCGCCGAGGCTCTGCAACGGAAGTTCGGACGCCGGCGACGCGGGACGACGCGGCAGTTCGAGATCGATTCGTATTTCGAGCATCAGGGGCGCAAGTTCGCCGGTTTGTACGACGCGAACTCGTACATCCGCGTGCAGGCGGGCATGGACGAGATGGATCTCGCGGAACAATTCGGCACGCTCGAAGAGGCGTTCGCGAAGTGGCGCGGCAAGTCGCTGCTGATCTCGTTCGACACCGACTGGCTGTTTCCCGTCGAAGAGGCGGAACGGATCGAGACTGCGATGCGCACGAACGGCGTGGACGTGCGCCACGAGCCGATCGCATCGACGAACGGCCACGACACGTTCCTCATCGACTACGACCTGATCACGCCGCCGGTGCGGCAGTTCCTCGGATCGCTTTGAGCTGCGCGATGTGACCGTGTCCCCAAACGCGGACCAGCTCGACGAGCGGCGGGAGCGACCGGCCATACTCGTCAGCGAATACACGACCGGAGCCGGTACCGCGCCTTTCGCGTCGCGCCGCACGAGCCGTCCGCGATCAGCTCGCGCTGCTGCTGCGTCAGCACCTTCTCCGAGATGCCGGGGATCGCGTTGCGCAGTGCGGCGAAGTGCTGCGGCGAAGCGGCGAGCCAGTAGACGACGATCAGCTTCCACTTCCCGCCGATCGCCGCGAGCGCCGCGGTAAGCGGACACCCGGAGACGGGGTTACCTCGAGGTGCCTTCTGGCGGCTGCTCATGTTTGCGATTACCTTGAGGCGCATGATCGTAGAGGTTCGGCGGTACCGCATCAAGCCGGGCAGGCGCGACGAGTTCATCCGCTTTT
>JAFAVZ010000222.1 GCA_019242175.1 Acidobacteriota bacterium | reverse complement strand
AGGGGAGCTTCGCGCTCGACCGCGACCGCAGCGCCATCCATCTTCCGCGCACGAAGGCGTTCCCGCGGAACACGGAAGTCGAGGCGATCCTCACCTTCGCCACCGAAGGCCGTCCCGGCGCGCTCATCTCCGGCGTGACGCCGCAGGCAGACGTCGTCACCGTCCGCGAGCATCACTCGCTCGTCGCCCTGCCGCCGCCCGGCTATAAGCCGCGCCGCGTCGATCCTCGCGTCGGCATGTTCGGCCTCGAGCTCTACGACTACGCCAGCCCGTTCGGCGGACCGCTGGAGAAGCGTTGGCTGATCCGCCATCGCCTGGAGAAGAAGGATCCGAGCGCCGCCGTCTCCGAGCCGGTGCAGCCGATCGTCTACTACGTCGACATCGGCGTGCCCGAGCCGATCCGCAGCGCGCTCCTCGAAGGCGCGTCGTGGTGGAGCCAGGCGTTCGAAGCGGCCGGCTTCCGCAACGCCTTCGTCGTGAAGGTGCTGCCGCAGGACGCCGACCCGATGGACGTCCGCTACAACATGATCAACTGGATCCATCGCTCGACGCGCGGCTGGTCGTACGGCGAGTCGGTCTTCGATCCGCGCACGGGCGAGATCCTCAAAGGCAACGTCCGCCTCGGATCGTTGCGCATCCGGCAGGACGTCCTCCTCGCCGGCGGTCTCATCCCGCAGTTCGACGAATTGCACGACGAGGCGCTTTCCGCGCTCGACCCCAGAACCAGCCCGCAGCTGATGGCGCTCGCGCGCATCCGCCAGCTCGCGGCGCACGAAGTCGGGCACACGCTCGGCCTCGATCACAACATGGCCGCGAGCAGCCAAACCCGGGCCTCGGTCATGGATTACCCGGCGCCTTTCGTGAAGATCACGGACGGCAAGCTCGATCTCTCCGACGCCTACGCGACCGGCATCGGCTCGTACGACAAGTTTGCGATCCGCTACGGCTACGCGCAGTTCGCACCCGGTACGAACGAGGCGGCGGAGCTGAACCGCATCGCGCGCGAGGCGCCGTTGTTCATCAAGGACGCTGACGCGCGTGCGGTCAGCGCCGCCCATCCCAACGCCTCGGTGTGGGACAACGGCGGCGACAACGTCGAGATGCTCCGCCACGAGCTCGAAGTGCGACGCATTGCGCTCGAACAGTTCGGCCTGCGCAACCTGCCCGTCGGCGAGCCTCTGTCGTCGCTGGAAGAGCGACTGCTGCCGCTCTATCTCCATCATCGCTATCAGCTCGATGCGGCGGCGAAGTCGGTCGGCGGCATCTACTACACGTACGCGGTGAAGGAAGACGGCGCGATCAGCCCTGCCGAGGTGCGTCGAGTAGTGCCGGCGAGCGAACAACGGGCGGCGCTCGATCTGATCGTCTCGACGCTGGACCCGCAGTTCCTCGCGCTGCCGCAGAAGATCGTCGATCTCATCCCGCCGCGCGCGTTCGGCTACGAAGGCGGCATCGCCGAACGCTTCGAAAGCAACACGACGCCGGCCTTCGATCCGATCGCCGCGTCACGCGCCGCGGCGGACATGGCCATCCTCGCGCTGCTCGATCCGCGGCGCGATGCGCGCCTCGTGCAGTATCACGCCGAGAACGCCGCGAATCCCTCGCTCGCCGAGGTTTTCGATCGGGTGATCGGCGTGGCTTCTTCGTCGGCGACGGCGCAGAAAGGCGCCGTGCTCCGCGCGACGCGCTCGTTGATCGCCGAACGCTTCATGGACCTCGCGAACGACGAAGATGCCGACCCGCAAGTGCGCGCCGAGGCGACGGCGGCGCTGCGCCGGCTCGCGAAGGCGATGACGCCGTACGGCGAACCGGAGGAGACCGCGAGCCGCGCCGCAGTGAAAGAGGATGTGGAACGGTTCCTCGCGCGTCCGTCCGAGCCGCGCAAGGCGCCGAAGATGCTGGAGTTGCCCGCGGGGCCGCCAATTTAGCAGTTGCTGGTTGCTGGTTACTGGTTGCTCGTAGGCTGGAAGCGGCGCACACGAATTCGCTACGAGCAACCAGCAACTAGCAACCAGTAACCCTTTCTTCGGCCCTCGCCTTGCTGGTTCCTGGTTCTTGAAGGCCGGAGCAGCGCACACGAATTTGCTACGAGCAACCAGCAACCAGTAACCAGCAACTCTTTCTTCGGTACACTCCGCCTCCATGCGCCGACTGCTTCCAATCCTTCTGTTTCTCGCCGCCGCCGCGAATGCTCAGGTGCGCCCCGAGGGGATGCGGGCGCATGTTCGGTTCCTCGCTGATGACGCGCTCGAAGGGCGCGGCACCGGCACGCGGGGATTTCAGATTGCAGCCAAGTACGTTTCGGCGCAGCTCGAGGCGATGGGCATCCGTTCTTCGCAGCAGACGGTTCCGTTTCGGGCGACAGGCATCATTCCCGATCGGTCGAGCGTCACGCTCACGCACGACGACGGTTCCACGGTCTCGCTGAAGTTCGGCGACGGCTTCGTCAACAGCGGCGACATCCTGCGCCAGGACGCCACGGTCGAAGCGCCGGTCGTCTTCGTCGGCTACGGCATCACCGCGCCCGATCGCCAGTACGACGACTATGCGAACGTCGACGCGCACGGCAAGATCGTCGCGTTCTTCTCCGACGCGCCCGCCTCTTTCCCGAGCGACCTTCGCGCGCACTACTCCTCGAGCTACGAGAAGGCGAAGAACGCCGCGCAGCACGGCGCCGTCGGCACGATCCTCTGCATCACGCCGACGGACGAAGCGCGCGCGCCTTGGTCGCGCCGCGTGCGGCAGTCGAAGCTCGGCTCGATGTATTGGCTGGAAAAAGACGGCACGCCGCACGGCGCGCGGCCGGAGCTCGTCGCCGGCGTCACGCTTTCCCAGTCCGGACTTGCCGCGCTCTTCCAGGGCGCCGCGACTTCGCTCGACGACGTCTTCAAGTCCGTCGCCGCCGGCGCGCCGAAGTCGATGCCGTTGCCGGCGAAGGCGAAGCTGCAGATCGCCAGCCGCCACGCGAACGTGCAGAGCGCGAACGTCGTCGGCCTGCTCACCGGCTCCGATCCGAAGTTGATGGGCGAATACGTCGTCTACTCCGCCCACCTCGACCACCTCGGCATCAGCGAGCCGGTCGACGGCGACCGCATCAACAACGGCGCGCTCGACAACGCGTCGGGCATCGCGGCGATGCTGGAGATCGCGCGCGCGTTCTCCGAGCTTCCGAAGCCGCCCCGCCGTTCGATCATCTTCCTCGCCGTGACCGGCGAAGAGAAAGGCCTGCGCGGCGCCGACTACTTCGCGAACAATCCGACGGTGCCTGCCGGGTCGATCGTGGCCGACATCAACATCGACGAGATCCTCATGTTCCATCCCGTGCACGACGTCACGCCGATCGGCGCCGAGCATTCCACGCTCGAAGCCGTCGTGCAGAAAGTCGCGCGCGACCAGCACGTCGAGATCAGCCCCGATCCTTATCCGGAAGAGGTCGTCTTCGTGCGCAGCGACCAGTATCCGTTCGTGAAAGTGGGCATCCCGGCCGTGTACGTCGGCGCGGGCTATCGGCCGGTCGAGAAGGACCGCAACATCCTCGAAGACACGATGCAGTGGATCAAGAACATCTACCACACGCCGAAGGACGACATGAGCCAGCCCATCGACTGGTCCGTCGGCGCGCAGGTTGCGAACTTCGACTTCGGCATCGGCCTCGAAGTGGCGAACGCGGACGCCCGTCCCACCTGGAAAAAAGGGGACTTTTTCGGAGACACGTTCGGCACCAAATAGGCCCTCTCCTTGCGGTAGGATTCGCCCCGCATGGCACCGACCGCAGAACAACGAAAAGCCGACCTGATCGATAAAGTCGTGAGCGAGGCGCGTGCGCGCGTCGCGCCGAATCTCGCCGAAAGCGTCGAGCAGTTCATCCGCCGCTACTTCGGCGTCGTCTCGCCGGACGACATCATCTACACCGCGCCGGAGACGCTGCTCGGCGGCGCGCTCTCGCTGTGGGAGATGGGCGCGCAGCGCCAGAAGGGCGTGCCGAAAGTCCGCCTCTTCAACCCGACGCCGGAGAAGAATGGCTGGGGTCTCGAGCACACCGTGATCGAGATCGTGAACGACGACATGCCGTTCCTCGTCGACTCCGTCACGGCCGAGATCAATGCCCGGGAGCGGAAGATCCATCTGCTGCTCCATCCCGTCGCCCGCGTGCGCCGCGATGCCGAGGGGAATCGGGTCGAGATCACCGACACGCAACACGCGCCGACGGATGCCGTGAGCGAGTCGTACATGCACATCGAAGTCGACCAGGAGACAGACGAGGCGGAGCTCGAAGCAATGCGCGCCTCGATCGAGAAGATCCTGGCCCGGGTGCGCATGGCCGTCGCCGACTTTCCGAAGATGCGCCAGCGTCTGCAGGAAGACATCGCGGAGCTCGAGAGCGGCAAGCTGCCGATGCCCGCCGAAGAGGTGGCCGAGGCTCGGGAGTTTTTGAAGTGGCTGGACCAGGGGAACTTCGTCTTCCTCGGGTACCGCCGCTATCGCTTCGAGACGCGCGACGGCCAAGACTTTTTGCCGCCCGACGCCGACTCCGGCCTCGGCATCCGCCGCACGATCCACAGCGAGTCGCTGGCGCGTGGCAATCGCGCGCTTTCGAAGGAAGACAGCGAGTACGCGCGGCGCAAGAACCTGCTCATCATCATCAAGGCAGACAGCCAGAGCGTGATCCACAAACGCGTGTCGATGGACCGCATCGGCATCAAGCGCTATGACGCCGAAGGAAACCTGATCGGCGAGGATCGCTTCCTCGGATTGTTCACTTCGCGCGCTTACAGCCGCAGCCCGCGCGAGATCCCGACGCTGCGTTTGAAGGCGCGGCGCGTGGAAGAGCGGGCCGGACTCGATCCGCACTCGCACAACGGCAAGGCGCTGGCGGAGATCCTCGAGACGTTCCCGCGCGACGAGTTCTTCCAGATCACCGACACCGATCTGTTCGACATCGCGAAAGGCATCCTGCTCGTGCAGGAGCGGCAACGCGTGGCGCTGTTCACGCGGTGGGACGTGTTCCAGCGCTTCGTCGCCTGCTATGTGTACGTGCCGCGCGATCAGTACACGCCGGACTTCAAGGAGCGCGCGCGCGCGATTCTCGAAGAGGGATTCGAGGGACGCGACACGCAGGTCGTCGACTACGTGACGGAGTCGGCGCTCGCGCGCGGGCTGTTCATCGTGCGGACGCCGAACGGGCGGCGCGACGTCGACACGCGACGCATCGAGGCGGAGCTGAACAACGCCGCGTCGACGTGGAGCGATCACCTCCGCGATGCGCTCATCCAGAACCGCGGCGAAGAGGCGGGCATCGAGCTGCAGAAGCGCTACAAACGCGCTTTCCCCGCGGCCTATCAGGAACGCTTCACGCCGAATGCCGCGCTCTTCGACATGCAGCACATCGAGACGGCGCTGGCGACGGGCGGCGTGGTCGTCGACCTCTATCGCCATCGCAGCGACGAGAAAGAGTTCCACTTCAAGATCATCCACACCGGCCAGCCGGTGGCGCTCTCCGAGATCATGCCCCGCCTGGAGAACATGGGGCTGCGCGTGGAGTCGGAAGTGCCGTACGTCGTGCATCCGCACGGCGCGCAGCAGGTGGTGCGCATCCGCGACTTCTCGCTCTCCGGGCAGGGGATGCAGGACGACCTGGAGCCGGTGAAGCAGAAGTTCCAGGAGACGTTCCTCCGCGTCTGGCGCAACGAGGTGCAGAACGACGGATTCAATCGCCTCGTGCTCGCCGCGGAGCTCGAATGGCACGAGATCGTCGTGCTCCGCGCCTACGCGAAGTACATCCGCCAGATCGGTTTGCCCGTCGCCGAGCAGCTGATCCAGCAGACGCTGGCGAAGCATCCGAACATCACGCGCCAGCTCATCGATCTGTTCCGCAATCACTTCGATCCGGCGAACGGGCCGGCGGGGAAGATGACCGGCCGGGAGATGGCCGGCGCGAACATCCGCGCGCAGATCGAAGACGCGTTGAACAGCGTGACGAACACCGATGAAGACTCGGTGCTGCGCACGTACGTGAACCTCATCGACTCGACGCTGCGGACGAATTACTACCAGCGCGATCAGAACGGCAATCGCAAGGCTTACATCTCGTTCAAGCTCGACTCGCAGGCGGTGCGCAATCTGCCCGCGCCGCGTCCGCTGTTCGAGATCTTCGTGTATTCGCCGCAGATGGAAGGCATCCATCTGCGCGGCGGCAAGGTCGCGCGCGGCGGCCTCCGTTGGTCCGACCGCCGCCTCGACTTCCGCACCGAAATCCTCGGCCTGATGAAGGCCCAGAACGTCAAGAACGTGGTCATCGTGCCG
>JAFAVZ010000080.1 GCA_019242175.1 Acidobacteriota bacterium | reverse complement strand
GTGATCGGATCGAGCGGCAATACGTGCTCCAAAAGGCGCCGCGTCGGATTGCGCGAAGGACGGGCGAGATGCACCTGGTGCGCGACCTCGTGCGTCGTCAGGAGATCGACCCATTCGCTGTACTCGCCGATCTCCTCGTCCGGGCCGGGCGGCTCGACGTAGAGCACGATGCGCGGGATGTCGAGCAGCGCGAACGTCAGCCCGTTCGGATCGGCGTAAGGGTTCGCGACGACGACGTCCGTGACGACTTCCGGCGCGTAGCCGACCTCCACGACGACGGCCGTGCGGATCGCCTCCAGCCGAGACGCGGCCCGCGTCGCCCACGCTTCATACGGCTGCGGATAGTGCACGCGGTAGTGCGGCGTCGCGAGCGTCCGCCAGGGGCCGGAAGGCGTTTGGGCGAACGCGCCGCTGCCGCCGAGGAGCGTGATACAAAGCGCAGCCCGGAGGATCGGAATGAAGCGTCTCGTCATCATCATCGGTTTGCTTGCTTGCGCGGCAGGTGCCACGGCGCAGAATGCCAAGATCATGTTCGTCATGCACGGCGGCGCCGGGACCATCACGCGCAAGAGCATGACGCCCGAGGCCGAGAAACAATATCGCGACGGGATGGAGCAGGCGCTGCGCGCCGGCTATGCAGTGCTGCAGAAAGGCGGCACGAGCATCGACGCCGTCGAAGCCGGCATCCGCATCCTCGAAGACAACCCGCTGTTCAACGCAGGCAAAGGCGCGGTCTTCACCCACGAGGGGAAGAACGAGCTCGACGCCGCGATCATGGACGGCAAGACGATGAAGGCCGGCTCCGTCGCGGGCGTGACGATCATCCGTAACCCGATCTCCGCCGCGCGCGCGGTGATGGAGAAGTCGAAGCACGTGATGATGGTCGGCCGCGGCGCGGAGCTGTTCGCGACGAAGATGGGCCTGGAGATCGTCGACCCGTCCTACTTCTGGACCGAGAAGCGCTGGAAGGCGCTGCAGCAACAACTCGTCGAAGAGCAGAAAGGCAAGCCGGTCGCCTCGGTGCCCGTGCCGGACGACCACAAGTTCGGTACCGTCGGCGCCGTGGCCCTCGACAAGGAGGGCAACCTTGCCGCCGGCACGTCGACGGGCGGCATCACGAACAAGATGTACGGCCGCGTCGGCGACGCACCGATCATCGGCGCCGGCACGTACGCCGCGAATGATTCCGTCGCCGTCTCCGCGACCGGCGCCGGCGAGTACTTCATCCGCTGGACCGTCGCGTACGACATCGCCGCGCTCGTGAAGTACAAAGGCCTCTCCGTGCAACAGGCCGCCGACGAGGTGGTGAACAAGAAGCTGAAGGCGATCCCCGAGGCCGAGGGCGGCGTGATCGCGCTCGACCGCCAGGGCAACTTCGCGACGCCGTTCAACAGCGAAGGCATGTACCGCGGATGGATCGGCGCGGATGGCGTCCCGCACGTGGAAATTTACAAGGATTGAATGTAGGGCCGGAAAACGTAGGGCCGGCTCTCCAGCCGGCCCGATATCGATGCTGGGCCGGCTGGAGAGCCGGCCCTACATTTTTTACGACCGCAGGAACGCGAGGATGTCCTCCGTCAACCGTTCCTTGTCCGTCACGAACACGCCGTGCGGGGCGCCGTCGTATTCGATGAGCCGCGCGTTGCGGATTCCTTTCGCGGCCTCGCGCGCCGTCGGATCGATGGGCACCGTCTCGTCCTTCGTTCCGTGCACGATCAGCGTCGGCACATTGAACGCCGCGAGATCCGGACGAAAGTCGGTCGTCGCAAACGCGTTCGCGCAATCGAGCGTCGCCTTGAAGCCGGCCTCCATCGCCTGTTTGCGCGACCACTCCAGCACCTCGTCGCTCGCCTTCCCGCCGTAGAACGACTTGAAGAACTTGCCCCAGAAGTGCGCGCGATCCTTCTTCATCCCCTCCGTCATCTTTTCGAAAACGGCGGGATCGACGCCTTTCGGGTTGTCGTCGGTGAGCTGCAGATACGGGACGACCGAAGAGATGAGGCCCGCCTTGATGACGTTCTTGCCGCCGTGGCGCGACATGTAGCGCGCGACCTCGCCGCCGCCCATCGAGAAGCCGATGATCGTGGCGTCGGTCGAGCCGGTTTCCTGAATCACGTCGGCGAGATCATCGGCCAGCGTGTCGTATTCGTAGCCGTCGTAAGGCTGGCTGGAGCGGCCGAAGCCGCGGCGGTCGTAGGCGATGGCCCGGAAGCCCGCGGCAGCGATTTCCATCGCCGCCTCGTCCCACGTGTCGGCCGAGAGCGGCCAGCCGTGCAGGAGAATGACGGGGCGGCCGCTTCCCCAACTCTTGTAGTAAAGCTTGTTGTCGTCGCGAGTCTTGATGTAAGTCATGAGTGGATGGGCAGCAACGGGCATGCCCCGAAGCGCCGCCTTCGTGTAAGGTTTTCGACGCCTCGGCGCTCGCCGACACGACCGTCGGCCTCGGCGGTTTCGCTTAGAATGCGCCGTCCCCCATGTCCGATCCCCGGGTCACGGAATTGCTCCTCGACTGGAGCCACGGCAAACGCGACGCGCTCGACCGGCTCCTCCCAATGGTCGAGACTTCGCTGCACGACATCGCGCGCAACCATCTGCGCCGCGAGCGGCCCGATCATTCGCTGGAGCCGAGCGCGCTCGTCAACGAGCTCTACCTGGCGCTCGTCGATCAACAGAAAGTGAGCTGGCGCGACCGGGCGCATTTCTTCGCCGTCGCCGCGCACATGATGCGGCGCATCCTCGTCGACCACGCGCGCAAACGGCAGGCGGACAAACGAGGCGGCGAATTCACCCGCGTCACCCTCACCGAATCCCTCGGCGTCATCGAGAACGAGCGTCTGGACGTCGTGGTCCTCGACGAGGCGATGACGCGCCTGGAGACGATCTTCCCCCAACAGAGCCGCGTCGTGGAGCTGCGCTTCTTCGCCGGCCTCACGATCGAAGAGACGGCCGAGTCGCTCGACATCTCGCCGGCGACGGTGAAGCGCGAGTGGACGATGGCGAAGGCGTGGCTGCGCCGCGCCGTCGGCGAACCGAGTGCCGTGCGGAGGAACGCCTGACTCCGGAAGAGACGCCGACCGCCACCGGCGACGCACAGTTCTGGACCAAAGTCCGGGACCTCTTCCACGCCGCGGAATCCGCGTCGCCCGAAGAGCGCGCGCGGATCCTCGAAGCCATCGACGATGCGGCCGTGCGCGCCGAAGTCGAGTCGCTGCTCGCCGCGCACGACGAAGCCAGCGATTTCCTCGAGCCCGAGCCGCAGCGGCAATCGTTCAATGCCGGCGACCTCATCTCCGGCCGTTACCGCATCGTCAAGCTCCTCGGCGTCGGCGGCATGGGCGAGGTCTACGAGGCGGAAGACCGCGAGCTCGGCGAGAACGTCGCGCTGAAAATCATCCGCCCCGAGATCGCCTCCCGGCCGCGCATCCTCGCCCGCTTCCGCCGCGAGATTCAGCTCGCCCGCCGCGTGACGCATCCGAACGTCTGCCGCATCTACGACGTCTCGTATCACGTCACCGCCGACGGCGAAGGGCCGGCCGAGAAGAAGATTTCGTTCGTCTCGATGGAGTTGCTGCACGGCCGCACGCTCGCCGCGCAGTTGCGCACGGCGGGACGGATGGCGATCGCCGACGCACTGCCGATCGTGCGGCAGATGGCAGCGGGACTCGATGCGGCGCATGCGGCGTCGATCATCCATCGCGACTTCAAGAGCGCGAACGTGATGCTCGCCAGCTCGCAGTCATCGGCCGACGCGCCGGTGCGCGCCGTGATTACGGACTTCGGACTCGCGTACGAAACGGGCAGCGACGCCGCGAATCGCGACGCGCGCCTGACCGACACCGGCATGGTGATCGGTACGCCCGACTACATGGCGCCGGAGCAGCTGGAACAAGGGCCGCTCTCGCCGGCGACCGACATTTACGCGCTCGGCGTTGTGCTCTTCGAGATGGTCACCGGCCGCCTGCCGTTCGACGGCGCGACGCCGATGACGATCGCCATGAACCGGCTGCGCAATCCCGCGCCGTCGCCGCGGGCGCTCGTCCCGGAGCTGACCGAGCGTTGGGAAGCGGTGATCCTGCGTTGCCTGGAGCGCGATCCCGCGCAGCGTTTCCAACGCGCGGGCGACGTCGCGGCCGCGCTCGAAGAAGGCTCGCCGATGCCGCGCATCACACGGGCGACGTCACGCGTCTCGCGCCGCCTGCTCTGGCCGGCGATCGCGCTCGCCATCGTCGCCGGCCTGCTGCCACTGTTCCTGCGCAAACGCAACACGGCGGCGCCTGCGGCTCCGCAAACGCAGACAACTGCGACGTCCGCACCGGCCTTCAAGCCGCGCCGCACGATCGCCGTCCTCGGCTTCCGCAACCTTTCCGGTCGTTCCGATCAGGCCTGGCTCGACAGCGCCTTCAGCGAGCTGCTGTCGACGGAAATCTCGGCCACCGACACGCTTCGCCTAGTCCCGCAGGAAGACGTCGAACGTCTCGAATCCGACTTCAACCTGCGCAACGGCGAGATCGGCCGCACCACGCTGCCGCGCATCCGGGAACGCCTCGGCACGGACATCGTCGTCAGCGGCTCCTACCTCTCCCTCGGCGGCGAATCCGCAAACGGCCTGCGCCTCGACGTGCGCTTGCAGGACGCGTCGACCGGAGAGCTGGTCGGCACGCTGTCCGAGTCCGGAACGCAAGCGGATCTCCTCGCGCTCGTCTCCCGTCTCGGCAACAAGTTGCGCGACGGCCTCGGCGCGGCGCCGCTGTCGGCCGAAGAAACGGCGAGCTTGCGCGCGTCGCGGCCATCGAATGCCGAAGCGGCGCGGCTCTACGTCGAAGGATTGCAGAAACTGCGGCGTTGGGATCCGCTCGCGGCTCGCGATCTCCTCCAGAAAGCGATCGCGAAAGAGCCCGACTATCCGATGTCGCACACCGCGCTGGCCGAGACATTCTGGACGCTCGGCAACGAGGCGGCGGCCATCACCGAAGCCGACAAAGCGCTGACGCTCGCATCGTCCCTCGGACGCGAAGAACGTCTGAGCATCGAAGCGCGCGCGGACGTCTTTCACAAGCAGTGGGACAAGGCGATCGAGATCTACCGCTCGCTGCTGACGTTCTATCCCGACGAGCTCGCGTACGGCCTGCGCCTCGGCATCACGCAAATCGCCGCCGGCAAAGGCGCGGATGCCTTGGCGACGATGGCGAAACTCCGCGCGCTTCCCGCGCCTCTGCGCAACGACCCCGGCATCGAGCTCGTCACCGCCGACGCCTACCGCACGTTGCACGATCCGAAGCAGGAGCTCGAAGCGGCGAAGCGCGCCGAAGCGATCGGCGCGGCGTCGAGCATGCGCATCGTCGTCGCCCGGGCGAAGGCGAATCAGTCCTATGCCTATCGCGATCTCGGCCAGAACGATCGCTCCGTCGCGCTGCTGCGCGAGTCGGCGAAGATCTACGAAGAAGCCGGCGATCGCGGCGGCGCGGGCCGCTCGCTCTCGAACCTCGCGCTCTCGCTGTGGAGCATCGGCAATCTGCGCGAGGCGGAGTCGGTGCTGGAGAAAGCGCTGGCGATGCATCGCGAAGTCGGCAGCCGTTCCTTCGAGTCGCGCACGCTGAACAACATCGGCATGATCCGCTTCTCGAAAGGCGACATGGACGGCGCGGAGAAGGCGTTCCGCGAGGCCCTCGCCGTGCAACGCGAGTCGAACTTCATCACGATGCTCGGTCCGACCATCAGCAACCTCGGCGGCGTGCTCCAGACTCGCGGGGACCTCGACGGCGCGTTGAAGATGTACGCCGAGGCGATCGAGGTGGCGCGGAAGACGGACGACCATCTCGGATCAGTGACGGCCTACGTCAACAGCGCAGAGACACTGCGGCTCCTCGGGCGGGTAGCCGAGTCGAAGGAGCAATACGACCGCACGATCGCCGTCGCGCGCGAGATGCACCTCGCCTCGCAGGAAGCCTACGCGCAAGCCGGTCTCGGCGAGCTCGCGCTCCTGCGTGGCGATGTCGCCGAAGCGCAACGCCAGCATGCGACGGCGCTCGCCACGCGCCGCAAGGGAAACGAGTCGATCGCCATCGCGCAGAGCCAGACGATGATGGCCAACCTCGCGTTGGAGACGAAAGGCGATCTCGCCGCGAGCGAGGCCTCGTTGCGCGAGGCGATCGCGACTTGCGCGAAGGAAGGCGCGGCGGATGACGAAACGGCGGCGCACGAAACGCTCGCGCGCGTGTTGCTCGCGCGCGGACGCGTCGCCGACGCGCGCGCCGAGATCGCTCGCGCCCGGACCATCGCGAAAGACACGCACACGATCACGTTGCTGACGGCGATGGCCGCGACCGAAGCGCGCGTGGAGCTCGCGTCGGGACATTTCGACGCGGCGGCGACGAAGGCGCAGGAAGCGGCGGCGATCGCGAAACGCGGCCAGCTCCTCGGCGCCGAGCTCGACGCGCGACTCGTCGAAGCGGACGCCGACGCGAAGCGCGGCAAGGCATCCGAGGCGCGGACGATCGTGGCCGGCGTGAAGCAACGGGCCGAGGCGAAAGGCCTCGGTCTCTACGCGCGAAAAGCTGCCGACAAAAATTTCTGAGCCTTTTTTTCGCGCGTTTCCGCGGCATCGAGCAGGAGGAAAGATCCGCTCATGACTTCGCGGTCCCGCATCAACGTTCTCGTCTTCACCCTCGCCCTCTTCACCACGGTTGCGGCCAACGCAGCCGAATCGATGGTGGCTGCCGCGGCGCACGCGCCCGGCGCGTCGAACACCAGCTGGCGCACCGATCTGCGCATCGTGAATCCGAACAATGTCGCCGCGCAGGCGACGCTTTACCTGCTGCCGCAGGACACCGACAACACCGCGCGCTCCCAGCACGTGGCGCTCAACGTTCCAGCCCTCGGCCAGCTCGTGCTGACCGACGTCGCCGCGAGCCAGTTCAACTTCTCCGGCAGCGCGGCGCTGCTCGTCGAGTCGACCGAGTCGCGGCTCGTCGTCACCAGCCGCACGTACAACCAGGCGCCGAACGGCTCGACGTACGGACAGTTCATCCCCGGCGTCGCGACGTCCGAGGCGCTGAAGGCCGGCGAGACTGGACACCTCATCTATCTCGTCAAGTCGGATGACTACCGTACGAACCTCGGCTTCGCCGGAACCACGGCGAACCGCGGCAGCGTGACGGTCACGCTTTGGGACGCGAGCGCGCGGCAGATCGGAGCGCGCGCGTTCAACATCCAGCCGTACGGCCAGATGCAGATCAACGACGTGTTCGGCACGATCGGCGCACCTGCCACGGCCGTCGCACGCGCGGAGATCACGACGACCGTGAACGTCGTCGCGTACTCGTCGGTCATCGACAACCGCACCGGCGATCCGATCGCGATGATCGCGCAGCCGACGAGCCGCGCGCGCACGAAGCTCGTGATCCCCGCGGTGGCGCACACCGCCGGGGCGAACAACTCCTCGTGGCGCTCGGACGTCCGCATCTTCAACACCGAGGTCGGACATGGCGATGATCGCGGCAACGGCGGCGACGCGACGGTCACGATCTCGTTCTATCCGGCGAACACGTCGAACCCGACGCCCCAGACGAAAATCTTCTCGATCGGATCGCAGCAGATCCTGGCGCTCGACGACGTGCTGCAGACGGCCTTCGGCAACGCGACGAGCGGCGCGCTGCGCATCGAAAGCGAGTCGCAGCTGTTCGTTACCTCGCGCACGTACAACCAGTCGTCGAGCGGCACGTTTGGCCAGGACATCCCGGCCATCGCACTCGAAGACGCGCTCGTGCCGGGCATGGTCGCGCGCTTCTCCGGCCTCACGAACCGCGGCTACCGCACGAACCTCGGCTTCTTCAACGCCGGCAACACCGCGGCCGATCTGAAGCTCGAGCTGCGCGGCAACGACGGCAGCTCCGCCGGCAGCAAGACGCTGCATCTCGACGCGAACACGATGACCCAGATCAACGACGTCTTCGGCTTCCTCGGCGCGACCGTCGACGCCGGCGCGCTCACGATGTCCGCTACCGGCGGCTCGGTGCTGTCTTACGCTTCGGTGA
>JAFAVZ010000599.1 GCA_019242175.1 Acidobacteriota bacterium | reverse complement strand
CTCGAAAACCCCCTCCTCGAAGAGACCGCCGAGGAGATCAAACAGGAAGAGGCCGAGACCGAGTCGCAGGAAACCAAAAACGAGCAGGAAGACGAGGCGAAGAAGATCGAGGCGAAGGAGAAGGAAAAAGAGAAGGACTCCTTCGATGAGATCGACTACGACGCCTACTTCCAGGACTACATCGAGTACGGCTACAACCCGCGCGGGATGGGGGAGGAGCACGAAGAGTTCCCCATCGAGAACACGCTCACCCGCCCGCCCAACCTCACCGACCATCTCACCTGGCAGCTCAGCATGAGCGACTCCTCCCCGACGGTGAAGGAGATCGGCCAGTTCATCATCGGCAACATCGACGAGGACGGCTACCTCCGCGCCTCGACCGAAGAGATCATGCACGCCGGTCCGTACGAGCAGGCAGACGTCGAGAAGGCCATCGACGCCATCCAGATGCTCGACCCGATCGGCGTCGGCGCGCGCGATCTGCGCGAGTGCCTCCTGCTCCAGCTCACCTTCCTCGAGATCGACGTGCCTTACGTCGAGACGATCATCCGCGATCACTGGGACGACTTCATGCAGCGCCGCTTCGTGCAGCTGGCGAAGACGCTCGGCATCGACCTCAAGACGCTGGAAGGCATCGTCGAGGTCATCAAGCATCTCGACCCGAAGCCGGGCCGCAAGTACTCGAACGAGCGCGCGATCTACGTCGAGCCCGACGTGTACGTGCACAAAGTCAGCGACGAGTACGTGATCGTGCTCAATGAAGACGGCATGCCGAAGCTGCGCATCAACAGCAGCTACCGGTCGATGCTCAACTCGATGGACTCGAAGTCGGACGGCGAGACGGTCAACTACATCAAGGACAAGATCCGCTCCGCGGTGTGGCTCATCAAATCGCTCGACCAACGCCAGCGCACGATCTACAAAGTCGCCGAGTCGATCGTGAAGCATCAACGCGAGTTCCTGGAGCGGGGCATCGACTTCCTCCGTCCGCTCGTCCTGCGCGACGTCGCGGACGACATCCAGATGCACGAGTCGACGGTCTCCCGCGTCGTGTCCAACAAGTACATGCACACGCCGCGCGGGCTGTTCCTCATGAAGTACTTCTTCCACAGCGGCATCGACTCGGATACCGGCGAAGACATCTCCTCGCTCACGGTGAAGAAGAAGATCCAGAGCTACATCGACGCCGAGGATCCGCGGAAGCCGCTTTCCGATTCGAAGATCATGAAGATCCTCAACGACGAGGGGATCAACATCGCCCGCCGTACCGTAGCCAAGTACCGCGACGAGTTGAACATCCCTTCCTCGACCGACCGCAAGCAGATTTTCTGATTCCAAAAAACATTCGAGGTGCATATGGCTACCGAAATCTCCGGTCGCAACTACGACGTCACCCCCGACATCAGGGACCTGGTGGAGAAGAAGCTGGCGAAGATCACGGAGAAGCTGTTCCAGGACGTGATCGAGATCCGCTGCGTGCTGCAGGTGGAGAAGTACCGCAACATCTGCGAGATCCTGATCGTGGGGAAAGATCACGACGTGAAGTCGGTGCAGGAGTCCGATGACTCCATGCAGGACGCGATCAACCGGGCGACCGACCACATCAAGGTGCAGGCTCAGAAGAACCGGGAGAAGATCCGCGACCACCATCGCAAGGAAGGCAATCAGACGAAAAGCGCCGACGTCTCCGAATGGGCCGTGCAGGTGCTCGAGCCGGGCCGCATCCGCGAGGAAGGCGCGACCGGCGGCGCGCCGCGCATCATCAAGACGAACAACCTGCCGATCCGCCTGATGTCGATCGAAGACGCCGCGCTGCGCCTCGATGAGTCACAGAACGAGTTCATCGTTTTCCGCGACTCCGACACCGATCGCGTCTCGGTCATCTACAAGCGGAAAGACAACAACCTCGGCTTGATCGCGCCGGAGTTCTGAGCCGGCACGGCCGGCTGCGCTTGTCGGCCAAGCCTTCACGTTGCTGGTTGCTGGTAGGTGCTGAGCGCATCGGACTAGCAACCAGCAACCAGCAACAACTACCATACCTCCCGTGGGGCAAAACGAAGACTTCGTCCAGACCGCGGTGCGCTCGCTGATCGGCGGCGATCTCGAAGATCTCCAGCTCCGCCTCATCACCGGCGACGACGGCCTCGATCGCATCGTCCTCCGCCCCCGCGTGCAGAAGCCGGGTCTCGCGTTCGCCGGCTACTACGAATACATCAAGCCGTGGCGGGTGCAGATCATCGGCGAGTCGGAGACGAAGTACCTCCAGTCGCTGCCGCCGCGTCTGCGCGAGAAACGCGTCCGCGACGTCGTCGCGCTCGACGTCTCCTGCTTCATCGTCACGAAGGGCATCGCGCCGCTCGAGGAGTTTCGCCAGGAGTGTGAGAAGCGCTCCGTGCCGCTCTTTTCCACGAGCGGGATGTCGTCCACGACGATCAACCGCGTGACGTACTTTCTCGAGGAGACGATGGCGCCGCGGGTGACGATGCACTCCGGCCTCCTCGACGTCTACGGCATCGGCGTCCTTCTCCTCGGCGACAGCGGCATCGGCAAGAGCGAATGCGCGCTCGATCTCATCTACCGCGGACACCGCCTCATCGCGGACGACATGGTCATCGTGCGCCGCCATCCCAACGATGTTCTCCTCGGCTATTCCAATGATTTGATCCGCCATCACATGGAATTGCGCGGAATCGGGATCATTGACATCAAGGATCTCTTCGGCGTCGCCTCGACCCGCGACGTGAAGCCTGTGGATCTCGTGGTGCGGCTGGAGAAGTGGGTGGAAGGAACCGAATACGATCGACTGGGCATCGCCGGCGAGACGTACGAGATGCTCGGCGTCCACAAGCCGTACGTGCGGTTGCCGGTGGCGTCGGGACGCAATCTCGCGCTGCTGGTGGAGATCGCGGCGCGCAATCACCTCATGAAATTGCAGGGCTACGATTCGGCGCGCGAGTTCACGCGCAAGATCGACGAGCAGATCGCGCGCAAAGGCGCCGCGGCCTCGGAGCAGATTCCGACCGTGACGCGCGACGCATCGGTCAGCTCCCAAATGCGCAGCCAGCACACGCGGCATCTCCTCAACCCCGACGTTCTGAACAAGATCCGGAGACAGCGTTAAGCCCTCGATGCGCGCACCCGACTACCTCGTCGTCATCACCGGCCTCTCCGGCTCGGGCAAAAGCTATGTGCAGTCGACGCTCGAAGACCTCGGTTTCTACTGCTGCGACAACCTGCCTATCGAGCTGATCGAGCCGTTCCTCGAAGAGGTGACGTCGCACGAGAACGCGAACAAGGTCGGCATCGTGGTGGACGTGCGCACGCACGACTTCGCGACGATCTTCCCGAACTTCTACCGCGAACGCCTGCGCAAGCTCGTCCCGAACGCGGTCCTCATCTTCCTCGAAGCCTCGGACGAAGTGCTGGCCCGGCGCTACTCCGAGACGCGCCGCCCGCATCCGCTGGCGAAGGACAAGCCGATCCTCGAGGCGATCCAACAGGAACGCGCCGCGCTGACCGAGGTGAAGTCGCTCGGCGACATGGTGCTCGATACGTCGCAGTTCTCCGTGCACGAGCTGAAGTCCGAGGTGCTGCGGCGATTCCAGCTTCCCGGCCAGGACGTGCGGATGCTCGTCACGATCATCACGTTCGGCTTCAAGTACAGCCCGCCCTACAACCTCGACCTGCTGTTCGACGTGCGCTTCCTCCCGAATCCACACTTCGTAGAGGCGCTGCGCCCGAAGACCGGGCTCGACCCGGAAGTCGTGGCGTATCTGAAGGAAAAGCCCGAATACGACGTGTTCTACGAGAAGCTCTCCGGCTTCGTGAACTATCTCCTCCCCGAGTACAAGAAGGAGATGAAGAGCTACCTGACGATCGGCGTCGGCTGCACCGGCGGCAAACACCGATCCGTGGCCGTCGGCCAACGCCTGGCGGACGAGCTCGCGGAGAAGGGCTACACGGTGGAGATCGTCCACCGCGACGCGAAGCGGTAGTTCGCAAGACGTGGGGTCGGGCTTCAGCCCGACCCGGAACCGGCTGAAGCCGGTTCCCACGTTCAGCCCGACCCCGAACGTAGGGCCGGCTCTCCAGCCGGCCGCAGTCAATCATGATGCGGCAGGCGAGCTCGCACAGAAGGGCTACACCGTGGAGATCGTGCACCGCGACGCGAAGCGGTAGGTCGCAAGACGTGGGGTCGGGCTTCAGCCCGACCCGGAACCGGCTGAAGCCGGTTCCCACGTTCAGCCCGACCC
>JAFAVZ010000571.1 GCA_019242175.1 Acidobacteriota bacterium | reverse complement strand
TCCTCAGCGGGCCGACGGCCGCGAATCCCGCGCTGCCGTTCGTGGCCAACCCCCGCTTCGGGCCGTACAGCGCGACGCTTCCGAGCCGGGAGATCCAGCTCGGGCTGCGATGGGCTTTCTGACGCGTCACTGGCTGCTAGTGGCTGGTTGCTGGTAGATACAACGGCGATCGAGCACGCCTCTCTTACGAGCAACCAGTAACGAGCAACCAGCAACGGGAGAGACCTTGGACCTGAATCTGAAGGATCGTGTTGTGGTGATCACCGGCGGGGCGGCGGGCATCGGCCGTGCCACCGTAGAGCGGTTCGAAGCGGAGGGCGCGAAGGCGATCGTCTGGGACGTGCCGGCGGTCGACGTCACGAAAGTGGACGTCGTCAACGCGGCCGTCGAAGACGTGATCCGCGAGCATGGCCGCATCGACGTCCTCGTCAACAACGCGGGCATCGTACGCGACGCGCAGCTGGTGAAGTGGAAAGACGGGAGCATCGTCTCGCAGATGGACGACGCCACGTTCGACGCCGTGCTCAACGTCAATCTGAAGGGCGTCTTCCTGTGCACGCGCGCGGTCGCGCCGCACATGATCCAGGCCGGCCGCGGCGTCATCCTCAACGCGTCTTCGATCGTCGGCCTGTATGGCAACTTCGGGCAGACGAATTACGCCGCGACGAAAGCGGGCGTGATCAGCTTCACGAAGACGTGGGCGCGCGAGCTGGGCAAGTACGGCATCCGCGTGAACGCCGTCGCGCCGGGGTTCATCGCGACGGACATGGTCAAGGCGATGCCCCAGCGCGTGTTGGACGGCATGGCGGCGAAGACGCCCCTCGGCCTCGTCGGCGAGCCGGCGGACATCGCGAATGCGTACGCGTGGCTGGCGAGCGACGCGGCGAAATTCATCAGCGGCGCGGTGCTGTCGGTGGATGGGGGACTCGTTCTTGGGACCTAACGGCTACGCCAGTCTCGTCTCCACCGGTTCGTTCCTCCCGCCGATCGAGATCCCCAACGACATCCTCCGCGCGCGCTTCGCCGCGATCGCGCCGGAGTTCGTGGACAAGATGGAAGCGTCGACCGGCATCCGTTCCCGCTGGTACGCACCCGACGACTGGGCGACTTCCGACCTCGCGTTGAAAGCCTCCGAACAGGCGCTCGCGCGCGCGGGCAAATCGCCGGAAGACATCGACCTCATCATCCTCGGCACCGACTCGCCGGACTACATCACGCCCGCGACTTCGGTCGTCCTGCAATCGAAGCTCGGCGCGAAGAACGCCGGCACGTTCGACGTCGGCTGCGCATGCGCTTCGTTCCCCACCGCGATCTCGAACGCGGCGGGCCTGATGGCCACGAATCCGAATCTGGAGACCGTGCTCGTCGTCGGCGTTTACCTCATGCACAAGCTGGCGAAGCCCGACGATCCGATGATCTTCTTCTACGGCGACGGCGCGGGCGCCGCGGTGCTGGAGCGCAGCAGCGAGCCGGGATTCATCGCCGCCGCGTTTCGTGCCGACGGCACGTATCACCGCAACTGGCTCATCGCGTCCGGCGGCACGGTCGAGCCGGCGACGAACGACTCGGTCGCGGGCGGGCGGACGGCGGTGCAGATGGTCGAGCGTTATCCGCCGGAGATCAACAACAGCGGCTGGCCGCGCATCGTGCGTGACGTCGCGCAGAACGGCGGCTTCGCGCTCTCCGACATCGATTTTCTGATCTTCACCCAGGTCCGCAAGCCGACCATCGAGCTCGTGATGCAAGACCTCGGCTTGCCCATGAGCAAGACGCACACGATCATGGAGACCGTCGGCTACACCGGCTCGGCGTGCATCCCGATGGCGCTCGACTCGGCACTGCAGGCGAAGAAGATCCAGCCCGGCGATCTCGTCGTGATGATCGGATCGGGCGTAGGCTACAACCAGGCGGCCGCCGCTTTCCGGATGCCGCGCGCGGAGAAACGACTCTTTGGCTGATCAGGCCTCGAGCTTCATCGCGTTCACCCGCTCCGAACTGGAGCGTGTCGGACTGGTGCGCGTCGAACAGGACGGACTAGTGTTCTTCCGCGGCGGCCATGGTCCGCGCACGATCGTGCTGCTGCACGGGGTGAACGATCAGGCCGGAACGTGGAGCTCGATCGTGCCCGCGCTCGTCGACCGCGCGACGCTGATCGTGCCCGACCTCGCCGGCCACGGCGAAAGCGCGCCGGCTGAAGGGCCGCTGCCGATGGAGACGATCCTCGATGGCCTGCACCAGGTCGTGGAAGGCGTCGATCGCTTCACGCTCGTCGGCAACTCGATGGGCGGCTGGGTCTCGATGCTCTACACGCTCGCCCATCCAAAACGCGTCGAGCAATTGATCCTCGAGGACGCCAGCGGTATGGCCTGGCCGCTGGGCGTGCCGCTCTTCCCGAAAGATCGCGAAGAGGCGATCGCCGTGCTGCGCGCGGTGCACGGTCCGGCGATGGAGCTTCCGGACTGGATGATCGACGCGATGCTCGCCCGCGCGATCTCCGCGCCCGGAACGCGCGTCGTGCAGGCGGGGCTGATGAACCATCTTCTCGACGGCCTCCTGGAGCAGATCACCGCACCGACGGCGATGATCTGGGGCCGGCACGACGGCCTGTTGCCGATCGCGTACGCCGAGACGCTGCAGCAGAAGATCGCCGGGTCGACGCTGCAGGTGATCGAAGACGCCGCGCACATCCCTCACCGCCAGCAGCCGGAGCGATTCCTGACATGTTTGCTGGAGACCTTCTCCGCGAACGCGCCCGCGTAACGCCCGACCGCCTCGCGCTCGTTTCCGTCGAGACCGGCGAGCGCCTGACGTACGCCGCGCTCGACGCGCGCTGCGACGCCGCGGCCGCACATCTCGCCGCGCACGGCATCGGCGCCGGCGATCGATTCGGATTGCTCGCCCACAACTCCGTGGAGCTCATCGCGCTGTTCTTCGCCGCGGGCCGCGTGGGCGCGATCGTCGTCCCGCTCTCGACGCGCGCCACCGAGCACGAACTGCGCGGCATCGCCGCGGATTGCGCGATGAAGGCGCTCTTCGCCGGGCCGGAGTTCGACGTAGACCTCGGCATCGCAAAACACAACGTAGGGCCGGCTCTCCAGCCGGCCCAGCATCAATCATGGGCCGGCCGGAGAGCCGGCCCTGCATTTTCTGACTCCGAGGAGCCGTATTGCCTGCTGTACACGAGCGGGACGACCGGCAAGCCGAAGGGCGTCATCATCCCGAAGCGGCAGCTCTACTGGAACGGCTACAACACCGCGATCAACTGGGACCTGCGCGCGGATGACGTCAGTCCGATCTTCACGCCGCTCTACCACGCAGGCGGACTCGCCGCGTTTCTCATCCCGATCTTCTGCGCCGGCGGCACGGTGATTCTGCATCGCGCATTCAACGCCGGCGAAGTCTGGCAAACGATCCAACAAGAGCGCTGCACCGTCATCCTCGGCGTCCCCACGATCTGGAAGATGCTGATGGAGGCGCCGGAGCTCGCCAGCGCCGATCTGTCGCACATCCGTTGGCTGATCAGCGGAGGTGCGCCGTTGCCGGCGTACATCATCGAGGCGTACCAGCAACGCGGCGTGCCGATGAAGCAGGGTTTCGGGATGACCGAGGTCGGCGTCAATTGCTTCACGATGACGACCGACGAGTCGTATCGAAAGGCCGGCTCGATCGGCAAGCCGATGCTCTTCACCGAAGTGCGCATCGTCGATGGCGACGGCCGCGAGTTGCCGAGCGGGGAAGTCGGCGAGATGTGGATCCGCGGGCCGCACGTTTCGAACGGCTACTGGAACAACGGCGATGCGACGCGCGCCGCCTATGCGAACGATGGCTGGTTCAAGACCGGCGACCTCGCGCGCCGCGATGACGAAGGCTTCTTCTACATCGCCGGGCGTCGCAAGGAGATGTTCATCAGCGGCGGCGTGAACGTGTATCCGGCGGAGATCGAAGCCGAGCTGGTGTCGCATCCGCTCGTCGCCGACGCGGCCGTCGTTCCGGTTGCGGATGCGACTTGGGGCGAGGTCGGCGTCGCATTCGTCGTCGCCACTGCGGAGCGCGAGGAGCTCGAGGCGTGGCTCGGCGAACGGCTCTCCAAATACAAACTGCCGAGGCGGTTTGTGTTTGTCGAGGCGTTGCCGCGTACGCCTTATGGAAAGGTCGAGAAGCACCGTCTCTCGGATATGCTGAACGGCTGATGCAGCAGGAAGAACGATCCGAGCGCAGCCGGTCCCAGATCCTCGAAGCCGCACTCCGCCTCTTCGCGCATCGCGGCTACGGCGCCACGAGCGTGCGCGACATCGCCGAAGAGGCGAAGGTCTCGAAGGGCAACGTCTACCATCACTTTCCGGACAAGGAAGCGATCTTCCGCG